>CAISKH010000712.1 GCA_903885865.1 uncultured Mucilaginibacter sp. | reverse complement strand
TTTTTCCTGAATTTAAATGAGTCTTTTTAGAGAGATGTAAAAAAAAAGCCTCAAATCTTCCGACTTGAGACTTTGAAAAGTAACTGAAAGTGGTTAGGTGTCCGACCTCTATTCAGGGAACTCAATACCTTCAAACATTTTATAGTTATCAATATTGGTGGCTGGCGCAAAAAAGCAGATCACTTTCATCTCTATGTCGCCTGTGTTTTTCAGCATATGTACCTTGCCCTGCTCAAACAATATCGCTGAACCGGCCCGTACGTGGCCTACTTCTCCGTCTATCATTACCTTACCTGTTCCGGTTATGATATAAATAAGTTCCTCACTATTGGGATGTGAATGTGCGGGCCTGACTGCCTCGCCCGGTAAAACCCTGATAACACAACTTGATAAGTGATTTGCGCGAAGTGAATCATCGTTTGCCAGCCAGCGCATAAACCTGCCCGGGTGCTCTATCTCAGGTACTTCGGATTCATGTATAATGGTCATAATATTTAGCTTTTTAAAGTTTTTAAAATCTTTTCGCTTAAATAGGCGCCGTTCAATTCATAATGCGCCGCTAATTCGGGATAAGTGCCTGAATGTATATAGTGCAGGCCGCCTTTTGTGGTGGTATTAATTGCGATAAGGTTTTTGGTGCTGATATTGGCCTCCTTTTCAAACAATACCTTTCTGAAATGCGACCAGAGATAACCATTATTTTGCTCGGCAATAAATACCGGTTTGCCCGAACGATATAATTCAACTATGGCAGCTTCATCAATCGAAGGCATATCAACTACATTAATAGCTATACCCTGCTCTTCTAATTTCTTTGCAGCATCTAATGCTTCATATACCCCGCGGCCCGAGCTAACAACGGTAGCTTTGGCATTTGCCGATTGCTTTGCATAGTAGGCTTTGCCAAATTCAAAGTTAAAATCAGCATCATATATAGCGGTGGAAGGTGATCTTAAAATACGCATATAGATCATGCCTTTATTTCCCTCCATTATCCATTTTAGTACACTTAACAACTGCTGCGGACAGGAAACATTGATGATCTTTAGCTGTGCAACTTCGTTAAACAGCATCACATCGTCATTGCCCATGTGCGTGGCGCCGTTTGATTGTGTTTCCAGGTCGGCTGCGGTAGCTACCATGGTATAATCAAGCCCATGCCCTTCAGACAACCAGCCATTTTTTTCTGCTATCACTTCCAGGCGTTCCTGGTGCCCAACGGCTATTCTTCTCATCACTTTCCAATCAAAGAAAGGGCAGAAAGTACTAACCCATGAGTTGCCACCCAATATGGCAAATGCTTCGCCAAGCAACATCATATTGGCTTCGGCCACACCGGCATTTAATGCACGGTATTTATCTACAAAGCCAACACCAGCTTGTAAGCCGCTGGTTGATGCCAGGTCAGAATCAACAGAGAATATCCTTTCATCCTTCGCGAAGGCTTTCATGGATAGCTCTATCACTTTACTTGCAGCATAAGGTTTCCCTTTTTCAACAATAGGTAATTGCTCGGGCAAATAATGGATCTTTTTATTTCTAACAGGGGCTTTTTTTGTTTTAACGGGGACTTCTACAATCACCAGTTTATCTTTTCCAACTTTGAAGCCCATTTTTTCTGCATGCTTCAAAATAGTATTCTTTACTTCTGCATATTCTGCTCCCGATAATTGATCAAAGAATTTAAAGAAATCCTTTTCTCTTGCGGCACGTTGACTTATCTGTAGTTTATCTTCCTGGTCTAAAATATCGTTAGCAATGGTAGCCTTGTGGGTATTCATATAATCAGAAAGCCCACCATGTCCCTTTGTCGATTTACAAATAATGGCTGTTGGCCTTCCGTCGCGCTCACCATATTTAAATTCGAGCAGGGCGCTGTAAACCGTATGGTATTTGGTAGCGTCGACCTCAATAACTTTCCAGCCGAAACTGCTGAATGTACCGGTTAAACTATTATGCGGAAAATGAAGTGTACTTACAATATCCAGCTGACCGCCGTTATTATCAACCATTACGCATAAGTTCTCTAAACGCCTGGCGCCGGCATACATTACAGTTTCCCAAATAGGGCCTTCCTGCAATTCACCGTCGCCGGTTATGGTATATACATCAAATTTAGGCGAACGCTGCCCGGCAATAGCAAAACCCTGCGCTACACCCATGCCTTGCCCCATTGGGCCTGTGGCTACATGCACACCGGGCAACAGTGGGCCGGGATGCCCGTTCAATATACTTGTAACAGAGCGTGAGTTCTTTAAAACCAGACAAAGCTGCGGATTCTTTGGCAGAAGAGGAGAGACGAGAGAGGCGAAACATTTCCTGGAGGACGACG
>CAISKH010000711.1 GCA_903885865.1 uncultured Mucilaginibacter sp. | reverse complement strand
GGCTTTCCCGCAGCAGCAGGGTGTATACCCCGCTATGCTAATTTTACACGGAGGAGGCAGCAAGGCAGAGGATGTGGCACATTTGGTTCAGGAGTACGCGTCGCGCGGGTATGTAGCTATGTGTTTTGATATGCCCGGTATTTGTAATAATGGTACTGTTCCCAACTCATCGGGGCCGTGGAAATCAAGACGCGGGCCATTAGAAACGCCTCGTTTTGATATTGCAGGAGGACTGGAAAATAGCACTTTATTTGATGCAGGCGTATCAGGGCTTGAAGCATTTAATTATATCGCGTCACAAAAAAACACAGATGCGAAAAATATAGGCATAACCGGTTTTTCATGGGGCGGGTATGCTACTACGTTCCTGTCGGGCATGTTGGGTAAGCGGGTAAAGGCTGCCTACGCCGTATTTGGGTGCGGTTTTTATGAAAAAGCCACCTACTGGGTAAAGATCATAGCCGACCTGCCGGATTCGGTCCGCACACCCTGGCTAAAATATTTTGATGCCGGGCGCCGCGCGCCGGGCATGAAGGCCCCTTATTTTATTGAGGCTACATCCAACGACACTTATTACTGGCCCGAATCTGTAAAAGCTACGCTGGATGCTATTCATGGAACCAAAAACCATGTTTGGGATACCAATTTTAATCATAAACAGCAGCCTGCAGGCCCAACTATGCAGAAGCTTTATTTCGATTATTATTTAAAAGGGTTGGGCCAGCCATTTGGTTCGGCAAAGATCACCAAAGAAAAACTCCTGGCCGACAGCAGCAAGCAGATCACTATTAAACTGGATATGCCTAAAGGGGTAGCTGCTGCATCGGTTGTGATATATTACAGCGAGCCTACACCCAAATGGCAAACAAGGGTGTGGGTACCCATAACTGCTGCTTTAGAAGGTAAAAGCTATGCCGCGGTTATTCCGGCCGGCCTGGTAAAAAAAAGGGTTAATTATTACGCCTATGTTACTGATGACCGTACTGTAGCCGTTGCCAGCGACATGTATAACGCGCTTTACCAATTAAAACATCAACCCGCCAATCAATAATCTATTATCAAATTATGAGAGCATTTTTAACAATCGTATTGGCCATAACACTAAGCCTTGGTGTTGTAGCCCAGGATAAGCCTGTAAAAGTGGCCTGTATAGGCGCCAGTATTACTTATGGATACTCTATTCCCGACCGTGAGCATAACAGCTATCCGGCGCAACTGCAAAAAATGCTGGGCGATAAATACCAGGTTGCCAATTACGGCGTAAGCGGCACTACCATGCTGCGCAAAGGCAATTCGCCCTACTGGAAAACAAAACAATACCAGGCGGCTCTGGCAAGCAATCCCGATGTTGTTTTTATTGACCTGGGAGGTAACGACGCCAAACTGCAAAACCGTCCGTTTTACGGCGAATTTGAGCAGGATGCATTTGACCTGGTGCAATCATTCGCGCAATTGCCATCGCATCCACGGGTCGTATTGATGGAGGCCATGCCTTCGTGGGTTACCGATACAACCGGCATTTGGGACCCGGTAATTGTAAAGAAGATCAATCCGCATTTACAAAATGTGGCCTATACGCATAATTTGGAACTCCTTGATATGCACGCGCCATTTGCTAACCAGGAAGCGAACACACCCGACAAAATACACCCTAATAAGGAAGGCGCGGGGCGCATGGCCGAACTGGTTTATGAGAACATTGTTCGAGCAAAAGATTTTAAATACGATATATTGAGCAAGATCAATATTCCGCAAAAAATAACTTCGTTTTACGGATATAAATGCGCCACCTTTAAACTAAACGATCGCGAATGTAAAGTTGTTGCGCCTAAATGGACAGCCACCGGCCGGCCGTGGATGTGGCGCGCACGCTTTTGGGGGCATGAGCCGCAAACCGATATTGCGTTATTACAGCGCGGGTTTCACCTTGTTTATTTTGATGCTTCGGAACTATTAGGTGACAAAGAAGCAATTAACGACTGGAACGATTTTTATAAACTGGTAACCAAGGCCGGTTTAGGACCAAAAGCCTGCATGGAAGGCATGAGCCGTGGCGGTGTATACGTATTTAACTGGGCGGCCGAAAATCCTAAAAAGGTAGCTGCTGTTTACGTGGATAACCCGCTGTTAAATATACCCTCATGGGCGTTAGGCGTAATGAAAACAGGGGCTAAAGATGATATGCTTGACGCCTTTAAAAAAGATTATAACCTGGCAACCGAGGATGATATAAAGAACTTTAAAAATAGTCCGGTTGATAAAGTAAAGCAAATTGTAAAGGGAAAATACCCGATACTGGTACTATGCGCCGATGAGGATGAGGCCGTATATCCTCCTGACAATACCCTGCTTTTCGAAAAAAAGGTATTGGAACTGAAGGGCGATATAACCGTGATACATAAGCCGGGTTTTAAGCATCACCCGCATAGCTTTCCTAACCCAACGCCAATTGTCGATTTCCTGTTAAAAGGATCAGGGCAGGAAATTAAGTTTCCTGAAAAGTTATAAGATATTTTAGCTTAATTTAATCGTTTTAAACCGTGCCAACAACCCCTTTTTATGAACTTTAATATAAAACAGGCAGCCGTAGCTTTATTGTTATTAATAAACAGCACTGCTATTGCACAATCAAACATAGTTTGGAGCGTGTTATTGGAACGCGCCGGTAAACCTTCTGTAGTTGCCGGTACTTTCAGCGGGGCTATAACCAAACCCATAATCCTAAATAAAACTATCGACGGCATAAAAGTAACAACGGTTGTCAAATCAGTGAACGGGCAGGTACGGTTTTTGGTAACGGCGAGTTCAACGCAGTTAGATTCCTGTTACCTGTCGGTAAGAGCAAATTATAAGTCGGGCACTATTTATACCTATTTAGGCGAAGAAAAGGCGGAGGAAATATACCGCGAAAGCCCGCACAACCCCCGGAATGTTGGTTTCGCGGATATAAAAATGCAGGACCTGCCCATGATCGCTATAAAAGACGGATCGGTTTTTACAGTGGCGTTAAATGATTCGCCTATATTTTATGATAATTATACCACGCAATATGTAAACCCGGATGCTAAAGAAGCCGGTTTATCATCAGGCGATAACGGTAAAACCATCGAGCCTATACCCGCTACGCTAAATGTTCATCCGTATTATCACGTAATACAGGCCGGGAAGCCGCATGTATTTAATGGCATTATTTTTAAAAGCAGCGCCGATAACATAAATAATTTACGCAAGGATGTATTGTTCGCCATAGCCAAACGATGGAATACAATTACCGACAGACTTGGCGCGACCTCATGGTCGTCGAACTATATGCTTTTACGTAAAAACGAAACCGGTTT
>CAISKH010000710.1 GCA_903885865.1 uncultured Mucilaginibacter sp. | reverse complement strand
TGCAGGTTGCCTTTATAAAAGCGGCCAATATCGCCGGTATGCAGCCAGCCTTCCGGGTCGATAGTGGCGGCAGTTTCTTCGGGTTTGTTCAGGTAGCCCTTCATTACGCAATGCCCGCGCACAATGATCTCCCCTTCTTCCGATTCAAAATCTTCTTTAAACGATTCGTGGGTTTGTATGGTGTAAATATGTTTGGTGTCTACATTTTGTATAGCTACTTCAATGCCCGGCACAATACGGCCAACGGTACCATATATCTGTCGGTGAAATTCGGTAACCGCCATTACCGGCGAGGTTTCTGTTAGCCCAAACCCTTCTAATATCTTGATGCCCAGGTCGCCAAAGAACTCGCCGATATTTTTAGGCAATGCGCCGCCCCCCGAGAGCATGATCTTTAAATTGCCCCCGGTACGTTCCTTTATTTTGCTAAACACCAGTTTCTCTGCAATTTTATGCTGATAGTTTAGCAGGAAGCCCGACTTTTTACCATCCTCGTTAGCTATCCGGTATTTACGTCCGATGCCCAGCGCCCATAAAAATATCTTTGATTTGATGCCCCCCGCGCCGGTCCCGTTCTTCATAGCGCGGTCATGAATGCGTTCTAACAAACGGGGTACACAATTCATTACGCTTGGCTTTACTTCGGTCATGTTTTTGGCCAATAGCTCCAAACTTTGCGCGAACGCTATTTTAGCGCCCGAATACAGGCAAACATGGTAGGTAGCCGTACGTTCAAACACATGCGAGAGCGGTAAAAACGATAAAAAGATATCATTCTTGTCAATAACCGGTATTTGTATCAAACTTACCCTTACATTCTCCACCAAATTATGATGCGTAAGCATTACGCCTTTGGGTGTACCTGTTGTGCCTGATGTATAGATTAAACACGAAAGATCAGATGGTAAAATGGCTTCACGTGCAATGTTTATGTCTGAGCGGTGTTTATCAACAACTGCAAGACCCTGTTTAATAACTTCATTAAGGCCTGTTAAACCCGCGTTTAAGGTCGATTTATGTTTAAACCGCTCAACTGTATCGCAGGCTATAATGCGTATCAGTTCGGGGCAATTATCAGCTACCTTAATAACCTTGCGGAACAGGAATGAATTGCCAACCAAAATGGTTTTAGCACCCGAATCGTTCAAAATATATTCAATTTCGTTTTCGGTAAGAGTGGGGTAAATGGAGGTGTTAACCGCGCCAATTTGCTGCAGGGCCTGGTCGTAATAAATATAATCCGGCCCATTCTCCATGATAAGGGCCAGACGGTCGCCTTTTTTAATACCGATATCCAGGAACCAGGCCGAGATGGCATCAATTTTTTCCAATGCCTCACGATAGGTAATATCAACCCAAACATCGCCCACTTTATGCGATAAAAACGGGCGGGTATCCGGGTGAATATGTTCCACCAAATAGCGTATTAAACTGGGTATAGTTAAGCGCTCGGTTTGCGGGTTCATAGGGCGTGGCATTTTTCCGTTGTGTTCACTTCTCCGTTGTCTGTGTCCTCACAGACAACCATTGAAGAACGAAAATACATTACTTACCTCAAATTTTTATATTTTTCGCCAATGGAATTAAATGAGATTTATTTTTATACTGTCGCCATTTTGGATTGGATACCACTTTTAAAAGAAGAGAAGTTCAAGCTGATTGTTTTGAACAGTCTCATTCACCTTATAGAAAAGAAAAAAATAGTTGTTTACGGTTTTGTTATCATGCCAAACCATATTCATATCATTTGGCAAAGTTTGGAGAAAAATGGTAAAGAAATGCCTTACGCCAGTTTTATGAAATTTACAGGCCATGCATTTTTAGAGGAGTTGAGAGAAACGAACGACCCATTATTAACCAGGTTTAAAGTAACCCGAAATAGCCGGGATCATCAATTTTGGCAAAGAAATGGCTTGCCGATTGTTATGTATAATAGAAAGATATTAGAACAAAAATTAGATTATATTCATTTTAATCCATTGCAGGAACATTGGAAATTAGTTAGCTACCCTAATGATTATTATTTTTCATCCTGTTCTTTTTATGAGCAACAGGATAAACGATTTAGTTGGTTAACGCATTATATGGATGCGCTTTAGAGGGCTTTAAAGTTGTTTGTGAGGACACAAACAACGGGTTGCTTTAGAGGAATTTAGAGGTGTCTGTGAGGACACAGACACCGGATGTGAGGTGTAAAAGAAAAAGCCGCCTATCAGGCGGCTTTTTCTTTTTTTATCCTCCGTTGTTTGTGTCTCCACAAACAACAATGGGAATGTATTTTTAAACCGAGAAACTCTCACCGCAACCACAAGTCCTGCTGGCATTAGGGTTATGAAAGTTAAAGCCTTTACCATTTAAGCCATCGCTAAAATCAAGTTCGGTACCGGCTAAGTATAAAAACGATTTCATATCGAGCGCAAAGCGCACGCCTTTATCTTCAAAAAACTGGTCGCCCTTTTTTTCTTCGTTATCAAAATCCAAATTGTATGATAATCCAGAGCAACCACCTCCCTGCACACTCACGCGCAGAAAATACGAGGCGTCAAGCCCCGAATCCTGCATCAGGTGGTCTATCTTATCTTTTGCTTTATCTGTTACGGTTA
>CAISKH010000709.1 GCA_903885865.1 uncultured Mucilaginibacter sp. | reverse complement strand
ATCATATATGGGGAAGCCAACTTCAACACGGCTATCTATGTTTCTTGACATAAAATCGGCTGATGTTAAATACATTAGTTCTTTGCCCCCGTTACAATAAATATGCACCCTTGAATGTTCCAGGTATTTATCAATTATGCTTACTATTTCGATATTTTCGCTATAGCCTTTTATTCCCGGCACCAGGCAGCACATTCCCCGTATTATCATTTTGATTTTTACACCAGCGTTGCTGGCCTGGTATAGTTTCATTATTAACTGTTCATCAGCCAGGCTGTTCATTTTCAGGATCATGTAGGCTGGTTTTTTCGCTTTGGCATTCTTTATTTCATTATCAATCAGTTTATTAATAGCAGGCCGCGAATCAATAGGGGATACAATCAAACTTTTTAATCCTTTAGGTAACGAGCTTTTATTTAACGCTTTAAAAATGCTTACCAGGTCTGCAGTTATTTTTTTATTGACGGTGAGTAAGGTATGGTCGGCATAAACCTGTGCTGTTTTCTCATTATAATTTCCGGTAGACAGACACGCATAATACGCCGTCTTATCCTTTTCAGCCCGGCTTACCAGGCATATTTTTGAGTGCACCTTATAATCTTCAATTCCATATAACACATTTACGCCCTCTTCTTCCAGTCTGCGGCTCCAGGTAATGTTGTTTTGTTCGTCAAAACGCGCCCTTAGCTCAACCAAACAGGTTACCTTTTTACCGTTTTTCGCAGCATTGATCAGCGCGTGCATTATTCTTGAGTTTTCGGCTACGCGGTATACGGCTATGCTGATCTCTCTAACTTTCGGGTCAATTGCCGCTTCACGCAAAAAGTGGATAACATAATCATACGCCTGGTATGGGGTATTGATCAGGTAATCCTGTTTGGCTATCATCGCCATTAAACTTTTATCGAATGTGAGTCCCTCAACAGGTAGCGGGGTATATTTCACATACTGTAATTCGGGGCGGCCCACGTTAGGAAAGGAAACGAAATTTTTAAAATTATGATAACGGTTACCCGGTATAAGGCTCTCGCCATGCAAACCCATTTTGCTAACCAGGTATTTTAACATATCCAGCGGCATGTCCGAATCATACAGCAAACGCATGGGTTTGCCTTTGCGCCTTTTTTGCAGGCTTTTTGATAAAGAATCAATAAACTTTTCGCTTATTTCCTTATCAAGGTCAAGCTCAGCGTCGCGGGTAAGCTGTATAGAATAGGCCTCTATGGTGTCGTACTCGAATATGAAAAATATATCTTCCAGGCTATACCGTATAATATCATCCAGTAAAATAATAAATCTCAGGTCGTTTGTTTCAGGTAACACAATAAACCGCGAAAGGCTATCGGGTATTTCTATTAACGCGTAGGTTGATTTTTTATCTTTAGTTAGTTTTACAAAAAAGTAGATTGACCTATCGCGCAGCTCGGGTAATACCGTAGTATTCTCCAGCATTATGGGTACCAGGGTGGCCAATAATTTTTCGCGAAAATATTTTTTTACAAACGCGCCCCTTGCTACGTTGAGCTGTTTATCGTTCAGCAGGAATATTTTTTCTTCGGCAAGTTGTTTAACAATAATGTTCTCGTACAGGTTATTAAACTTGCGTTCCTGTTTTACTACAATATTTTTTATTTGGTTCAGTACTTTTTTGGGGTTATAGCCCAAAATCTCTTTAGCCTTCTCATTTAAATTAGTAAGGCGGCTCAAAGTAGCAACTCTTACGCGGTAAAATTCATCGAGGTTTGATGAAAAAATAGCTAAAAATTTTATCCGTTCAATTAGCGGAACGGTAGGGTCGGCGGCTTCCTGCAACACACGTTCATTAAAATATAACCAGCTTATTTCCCTGTTAATTAAAGGTACTCGTTTAATATCCATATAAAAGGCGCTTTACAGCACTATTTGCAAATCTGCTTATTTATTTGTTAAGTTAATATTAACTCATTGGTATATTATGTTCACTTTTACATAATAATAGCCAATAATTTATTTATATACTTATAAATACAATCATTACCTTAATTTTGCTTTTCAATTATAAACCAATTACTTATGCCTACATTTGATATAGTAAGCAAGATAGACGGCCAAACCCTGGACAACGCCATCAATATCGCCAAAAAAGAGATCCTGAACCGGTATGATTTTAATGATTCAAAAAGTACCATCGACCTCGATAAAAAAACCAACATTATAACCGTGGTTACCGAAAACGATATGCGCGTTAAAGCCATACAGGATGCTATTATAAGCCGTATGGTAAAACAACAGATTGACCCAAAAGCCATGGATTTTGGCAAAGAGATAGCCGCATCAGGAAATATGATACGTAAAGAAATAAAGGTAAAACAGGGCCTTGACCAGGAGACCGCTAAAAAAATTGTTAAAAAAATAAAGGACAGCGGCTTAAAGGTGCAAGCAAGCATTATGGACGACCAGGTGCGTGTTCAGGCTAAAAAGATAGATGACCTGCAAGCTGTTATAGCGCTTTGCCGCAAAGAAAATTTCGACCAGCCGTTGCAGTATATTAATATGAGAGATTAGTTTGAATGCGGATCGCGGAATGTCGAATGCGGAATTATTTTAATAACGCAACATTGAGCAAAAGTATAGAACATTGGTATTTATTTCCGCATTCGACATTCGGAACTCCGCAAAAAAAAAGGCCGCCCATAAATGGAACGGCCCTCTCTCATCAAACTAAACCAACATTACTATTATGAAAACTCTCTTTTTCGTCCCGATAGCTATCGGGACCGAAATCCGGACCACTTCAATAATATCTTCCCGACTTTCCGGACTTTCGTCCCGATAGCTATCGGGACGACTCAATACTTATTTTACGGCTATTTCTCGTGATTGAGATTTAGCTTCTTCCTTTTTAGTGATGGTCAATTTCAAAATTCCTGCTGTATAATCAGCATTTATTTTTGAATGATCGGCGCTTTCGGGTAAGGTAAATGACCTTGAAAATGAATTAAAATTGAATTCGCGTTTGGTAAATTTCTTGTTTTCATCAACGGTTTCAGTTTTCTTTTCGGCCGAAACGCTTAATACATCTTTTTCCAGGTTGATCTTAAAATCTTCTTTGCTTAAACCCGGTACAGCCAATTCAACTTCAAATTGTGCATCAGTTTCTGTAATGTTTACCGGTGGTGTGCCGGTTGCTAATTTTTCGTTTAAAAACGAATCGTTTAATAATGAATACACATCATTAAAAAATGGGTTCACTAAATTATTCTTTGGTTGCCTGTTAAATTTTACTAAAGTCATTT
>CAISKH010000708.1 GCA_903885865.1 uncultured Mucilaginibacter sp. | reverse complement strand
TGAAGTGGTGTGAACAGGTGCGGCATAGTTTTTTTTATGCAAATATGAGTAGTAACAGTTGCAGTAGTCTCACTGTTTTGTAAAATACCGGCTACTCTGCCTTTTCCTCGCGCTTAACCAGCAAAAATTCATCGCCTCTAATGGCAGGTAGCCGTATTCATAACAAAAATGATAGGTTTTGCCGTTTTGGGTATCGTATTTATTAGTGAGGTATTTAAAGTTGAAGCCTTTAGCTGCCAGCTTTTCGCGGGTAGTTTTTGTTTTGCCGGATGGGTTCAATTCTTCCAGTATCCGGCGGTTGCGCTTTAAAATATTGTTAATATTACGCACCAGGTTATAGCTGTTGCTGTTTAGTTGGTTATTATAATTATTTCGGCACAAATCATTGCAAAACTTCTTATCGGCACGGCCGTGTATTACTGAACCACAGTCGAGGCATGTTTTTTCGGTATTCATAACGCTAAGGTAATCAATATTATATCCGCTTGCAAACGTTTGCAAATGAATATAAACATTTATTATCCGACTAATATTTTTAGCAATTAACACTTTTGCCCTGTCAATTAATTAAAAACAAAAAAAATTAAAAACATGTACACACTAAAAAACAGCGTACGCCTGGTAGGAAACCTGGGTATGGACCCCGAAGTAAAAACTTTTGATGTTAACAAAAAACTTGCAAAAGTATCTATCGCTACAAACGAAAGTTATAAAAACGACAAGGGCGAAAAGATCACCGAAACCCAATGGCATAATTTGATCATGTGGGGCGCGCAAGCCAACCTGGCCGAGCAATACCTTAAAAAAGGCGACGAAGTTGCAATTGAGGGTAAATTAAGCAACAGAAGCTATGTAGATAAAGATGGTAACAAACGCTATGTATCAGAAGTGGTAGTGAACGAATTTTTAAAAGTAGG
This sequence comes from uncultured Mucilaginibacter sp., assembly GCA_903885865.1. Taxonomy (GTDB): domain Bacteria; phylum Bacteroidota; class Bacteroidia; order Sphingobacteriales; family Sphingobacteriaceae; genus Mucilaginibacter. The sequence continues at coordinate 3,936 of CAISKH010000708.1, read as the reverse complement.
CGGCAGAAGCTAATCTCTTATTGTAAATATTTCAAACACTTTTTATTATATTTGTTATGTACATAGAAGCAATGGAAACTGCCCGGCTGTATACCTTGTTATCTGACAAGTTGGGCAATGATACCACCGAAGTGTTATTTAAATATATTGATAACAAAACAGAACGATCTGTGGAAGCAAGCATTAAAAGATTAGCCACTAAAGACGATCTTATCAACATACGTAAAGAAATGGGCGATATACGTACTGATATGGCAAATAACCAAGCGGCAAATATTAAATGGATGTTTATTTTTTGGGTGGGGCAGTTCGCGGCTACGATATCTGTCTTGGTAATACTTTTGAAAAAATAGCTCTGTTTCCGTCCGTATATAAACTTTCTCAAATTGAACGGAGATCTTAAAGCCAAACGCATCAACAAACTTGATGCGTTTTTTTATGGTGTACTCCCCGTTACCGGCAATATCTTCCCGTTAAAAAACTTATGGCCGGTTAGTGCAAAATCGGCAATATATTTGCCCATCTCGAATGCCATTACGGGCGATTGATAACCCGGAAAAGCTTGCTCCAACATTTCGGTTTGTGCCGAGCCCAATGCAAGGCAGTTAACCTTTATACCCTGTTGTGTAAACTCCTGCGCGAGGCATTCGGTTAAGGTATGCAAAGCTGCTTTGCTGGCCGAATAAGCCGATAACCCCGGAAACTTAGCACTTCCCTGAAAACCGCCCATGCTGCCAATATTTAAAATATGCGAACCTGCCGGCATAAATTTATACAGGCTTTGAATAATGCGCACATGCCCTATAAAATTGCTCTGCAGCATTTCAACAACATCGGTCTCCAGCAATTGTATAAACGGCTTATTAATTAATACTCCCGCGTTGTTTATTAAAACATCTATCTTCCCGTCAAAATTAGCGGTGATAAATTGTTCCAGGTCGATATAATCATCATGCACAACATCAAAGGTGACCGGAAATAATATACAATCAGGGTTTAAGCCTGCGGCAATTTCAGAAAGACGCTCCAGCTTATCCTGCGACCGGGCCAGGGCAATAACTTTATGTTCGCCCGATAATATCAGTTCAATTACAGCTTCAAAACCTATACCGCTGCTGGCGCCTGTTACAATAATATTCATTACGCTTTTTTTATTCGCAAATTAATTTTCTTCGAGTTTACTTTCTTTGAATACATAATATACGCCTAATAAAGCTATTATAGCCGATATTACATAAAATGAAAGGCTTAGCACTACAGCCAGTTCGCCATTCATTTGGAACATTTCGGTTATTACGTATTTAAAAATAAATTCGCGAAAACCCAATCCGCCAACGCTAAACGGAATTACCGCCGCCATTGACGACATAAGAAACGCCGATAAATAAGGGGCGAATTTCCCCTCATGATGCAAGCTTATCATCACAAGTAAAATGGTTAATACCTGTAATGATTGTACGCAAACGGCTTTAAAATGTGCTTCCCAAAAGTGTTTAGTGTAATCGTTAAAGAATTTGTATACCACAAAATAATAAATAGCGGTGCCTGCCAAAAAAATTACCCAGGGCAGCACAATTGGTATATGTAACTGTGGTAAAAATATAACCAGCACCACGGTAATTAACCCTATAGCCCAAAATCCGCTGAGGCGATCAAATAATATGGCCCAAAAAACCTTTTTTGCCGGTTTTTTATACCGTTTATTAAGCAAATAAATTTTATATCCATCGCCGCCAATGCCCCCAGGCAGACATAAATTATAAAACATACCCAGCATGTATAAACGCAGGTTAAATTTCCAGCCAATATGCAGATCGATGGATTTGAAGAAGCTTAATAATCTGGAGGCCGAAACAATGGTTGATGCAAAAAAACAAACAATCGCCGCCAATATCCACCACGGGTTTGATTGAGAGACCAACGCTTTCACTTGACCTATATTTATTTTACTGAATACGTAATAAAGCAAAGCGCCAGTTACTGCTATTTTTAACAGCAATTTGGTAATATTCCATAACTTGCCTTTAAACGTTTTAGGAGCTTTGGTTTCGGTTATGGTTTTGGGGCTTTCGAACGGGAAAGATTCACTGGGATCAAATGCCGGTTCGTTGTATTTGTTTTTTTCGGTCATGCTTAATAAGGCATCATTAATTTCATAGGCAATTTTGCCAAATAGTTTGCAAAGGTAATAATTTAGAGATTGGTTGATTAGTGATCAGAAGTTAGTAGTGCGTTAATTAGTGTTAAAGTCACCGGCGAATAAACTAATCTTTGATTAACTGACCTCTAATCTCTAAAAACCGTATTTTTGCACAAATTTTTTAAAGAATGAGTAAAGTACAGGTTGGTATAGTGCAAATGGCCTGCACAGCCGGCAAGCACGAAAATTTACAAAAAGCTATCGCAAAAGTAAAAGAAGCGGCAAAAAAAGGCGCGCAAATTATTTGCCTGCAAGAGCTGTTTACGTCACTTTATTTTTGTGATGTGGAAGACCATGCTAATTTTTTATTGGCCGAAACTATACCTGGCCCTTCAACTAATGAGCTTTCAAAAATAGCCGATGATTTGGGTGTCGTTATTATCGCTTCGCTGTTTGAGAAACGTGCGAAGGGCCTTTATCATAATACTACCGCTGTTATTGACGCCGATGGTGCTTATTTAGGCAAGTACCGCAAAATGCATATCCCCGATGATCCTGGGTTTTATGAGAAATTTTACTTTACGCCCGGCGATCTGGGCTATAAAGTTTTCAAAACCAAATTTGCAACCATAGGTGTGCTCATCTGCTGGGACCAATGGTACCCCGAGGCTGCCCGTATTACTACGTTAATGGGTGCCGAAATTCTGTTTTATCCAACCGCTATTGGCTGGGCCACTACACAGGATGAGGCTACCAATACAGAGCAATACAACGCCTGGCAAACCATACAACGCTCACACTCGGTAGCCAATGGGGTGCATGTAGTAAGCGTTAACCGCGTAGGCGAGGAGGCGGGGGTTAAATTTTGGGGCGGTTCGTTCTTTTCTAATCCGTTTGGCAGTATAATTTACCAGGCATCGCATAATGATGAGGAAGTTATTGTACAGGAACTTGACCTTGATAAAACCGATTTTTACCGCACGCACTGGCCGTTTTTGCGCGACAGAAGAATTGATTCTTATTCGCCAATAACTAAAAGGTTACTTGATGAATAATTTTTCTGATTCGCCTGCAAAAAACGGCTTCTATTTTCCCGCCGAATGGGCAAAGCATACCGCCACCTGGTTAAGTTGGCCACATAAAGAAGAATCATGGCCCGGAAAGATCGTAACCGTCTATCCCAAGTATTGCGAGTTTATAAAGGCTTTAACCGCAGGAGAATTGGTGCGCATCAACGTAAAAGATGAGCAGATGGCCGCTTTCGCTAAGCAGCAATTGCAGTTGGTCGATGTTAATTTAAGCCGGGTTGAATTCATTGATTTTGAAACCAACGATGCCTGGTGTCGCGACCATGGACCTGCGTTTTTGGTCAACACAGAAACCAGGCAAAAAGTAATTGTCGATTGGGGTTATAATGCGTGGGGCAATAAATATCCGCCTTTTGACCTGGATGATGTTATACCCACTAAAATAAGTGAGCGGTTTGGCTGGCCTGTTTATCATCCGGGTATTGTGATGGAGGGTGGCTCGGTTGATTTTAATGGCAATGGCACAATATTAACCACAACCGCGTGCCTGCTCAATAATAACCGTAACCCGCATTTAAACCAACAGCAAATAGAAGAATACCTGTATAACTATTACGGCGCAGAGCAAATATTATGGCTGGGCGATGGCATAATTGGCGATGATACCGACGGCCATATTGATGATATTACCCGCTTTGTAAACGAGGATACCGTGGTTACGGTTATTGAAGAAAATAAGCATGATGAAAACTACTCCATCTTACAAGA
>CAISKH010000707.1 GCA_903885865.1 uncultured Mucilaginibacter sp. | reverse complement strand
TCATTGCCTCACCCTTCCATTGCAATCCTGTGGACGGGTGAGGCTTATTATAAAAATTATCCCCCCCCTTTTTTCATTATTGGAGTATTTAGTATAATAATTAACTATTCTAAACTATATTGTCGTTATTATTTTAAGTAAACCATTATGAAAAAACTCATTTGCATACTGCTCATCTTTACCGGTTTTTGGGCAAAAGCGCAGGAAACCTATTCTATTAGCGGTAAAGTAACAGATGTAAAAGGAGAAACCCTGCCGGGGGCAACTGTATTTTTAACCAACTCAAAAATGGTTACCTTAGTTAATGGCGACGGGGTGTTCAGCCTGAGCGGGCTGCAGCCCGGAACCTACGAACTGGTGATTAAAATGGTCGGATATAATTCGTACAACCAAAATGTAAATATTCAAAAACAGTCGGTTAATATCAACGCTAAATTAAGTGCGAACGCCACAACGCTTAACGAAATAGTGATCAATGCCAAAACCGACCCCAACCGGGCCAAATATCTGCAATTGTTTACAGAAAACTTTATTGGCAAGTCGGCAAATGCCGCCCAATGTAAAATATTAAACCCCGATGTTATTAAACTGCATTATGACAAAGATAAAGACATCCTGGAGGCCCACTCTAATGATTTTATAGTTATTGAAAACCAGGCGCTTGGTTATAAAGTTAATTACCTGTTGACCCATTTTCAATATGATGTTATCAATGATGCTTTTTCCTATGAAGGGAAACCTTATTTCGAAGAAATAAAAGGCGCTGAAACGCAGCAAAAAAACTGGCAAGATAACCGAAAAATAGCTTACCAGGGTTCTGTACGGCATTTTTTCAGGGCTTTATTTAATAATACGGCCGAAGCGGAAGGTTTTTTGGTTTACAGGCTCCAAATGAAGTTAGTGAAGGCCGGGGTAACCTATAATGCAGGCCGCAGTGCCACCTTTCGGCCCGGTGCTAAGGTAAACGTATTATTACCCGGAAAAACTATTAATAGTAATTCGCTGCTTTCCTATGTTGATAATGATTTCAGGCAGCTGAAACTAACCCCGGCCCATGACCCCGGTGACACCACTTGTTTATTTGTTGTTTATACCAGGGAAGAGGAGCCGCCTTTATTTTATCATTCGAATGACCATGTTGAAATTCCTGTAAAGCCATCACCAAAAAAAAGCCAGGTATCTGAGATCATTCCGGTTAAGGATGACCTGCTGTTAGACAGGAACGGTAGCCTCTCTCCCCTGGAAGATATAGCATATAGCGGCTATTGGACATGGGAACGAGTGGCCGACCTAATGCCTTTTGAATACACGATAGCTGCTCCAAAAGCGGTTACTGGCAAGCTGCTGGAACTGACTGCATCATTAGACAGTTTCAGGAACAAAGTGTCGATAGAGAAAGTGCATCTCCATTTTGACAAACCCTATTATAGTCTGGGCGATACCATTTGGATGAAAGCTTATGTGGTTAATGAGAACAACGAACTTTCTTTTTCAAGCAGACTTTTATATGCCGACCTGGTTAACGATAAGGATTCGGTAAAAACAAGCCTGCGCCTGCCGCTTACCAGCGGGCTGGCCTGGGGTGCTATTACGTTGAGCGATACGTTGCTAAAGGCCGGGAATTACCATATTCGTGCCTACACCGGCCTGATGCGCAATTTCGGCGAAGATTACTATTTTGATAAGGCCATTAAAATAGGCAACGCGTTGCCGCCGGTTACAAGCACGGGCGTCCTTTCGTCGCTTAAGGCAAAATCGGCCCCTAAAGAGGAAATGCAGGTTACGCGTGTTAAAAATGACCAGGCCGGTATCAGCGTACAGTTCTTTCCTGAAGGCGGCGGGTTGGTGAATGACCTTATTTCGAAAGTAGCTTTTAAAGCTGTCGGGCCCGATGGCATGAGCAGGGAAATAACAGGTTACCTGGTTGATAAGGATAATCAGCAAATAGCCACTTTCCAGTCTGAACACGCAGGCATGGGAACTTTTACAATGCAACCAGTTGCAGGGAATACTTACACCGCAGTTATTAAACCGGCAAATGGCGAAGAAAAACGGATAGAACTGCCTAAAGCAACCGATCAGGGTTATGGATTGACGGTTAGGCAAAATGAAAATAATATTATGGTAAGCATACAGGCAAGCAATGCTTTATTGAACAAGGGCGAGATCACCCTGGTCGCCCAGGCTAATAATGCCGTATTATATACCGCCAAAACAGAGCTTACCCGCACCGGCGTTACCGCAAGTATTCCCAAAAACCGCTTTCCGGAGGGAATAGTGCAGTTCACCTTGTTCACGCCCGATTATAAGCCGGTTGCCGAAAGGCTGGTGTTTATACGCGATGCCGGCAAACATTTAAAAGTAACGTTAATCCCGGATAAAAAAGAATATAAACAGCGTAACCGGGTATACCTTAACCTGGCGGTTACCGACCAGGATGGGAAACCCGTTTCAGGCAGTTTTTCATTAGCTGTTACCGATGAGGGGAAGGTGCCTTATACCGAAGCGGATGAAAAGACAATTTTTTCAAACCTGCTGCTCACTTCCGACCTTAAAGGGTACATTGAACATCCCAATTATTATTTTACAGATATTAACCCCGACAAGGACAAACAACTCGACAATCTACTGCTCACCCAGGGCTGGCGCAGGTTTGTCTGGAACGACTTGCTAACCAATACCTTCCCCGCCATAACCTACCGGGCCGAAAAAGGAAGGGGCGTGACCGGGCGGATAGTAACTGATAAAGGGAAACCGGTGCTCAATGCCAAAGTTACGTTATTGGTTAACGCGGGTGGCGGGGTAATTTTGGATACAGTTGCCGATGCTGAAGGGCGTTTTATTTTTGATTTTCCTTTCAGCCAGGGCACTACCTATAATGTTACGGCTACAGATGCTAAAAAGAGCACGGACCTGAAAATAGAAATTGATAAGCAGCAAACCGCCGAGCAATTAAGTTTCAAACATTTGCCTGATGAGCAGCCGGCAAACGACGATTTTGACACTTATTTAAATAACAGTAAAAAACGCTTTGATGAAATGAAGAGATATGGATTGCTGGGTGGTGGAATTGTATTGAAAGAAGTTAAAATTAATGAATATCAAAAGGCCCTTGACATTAAGGCTATTGCGGTTCAGCATTCGCAAAACCTGGCCGGCGCGGGTAATGCCGACCAGGTAATAACTTTTGTTGACCTGGTATCAGCTAACGGCCACCTTATGCAATCGTTAAATGGCCGTGTACCGGGTGTGTTTTTTACAACAGATTCAAAAACCGGGAAGGTAGAGCCATTTAACCTCGCGGCGTATGGGGCAGATAACAACCCATCGCCCATGACCCTCGTTGTTGATGGAATAGAGCAGGATCCTATATTTTATGATATGATAGATGTTGATGATATATCAAGCATTGAAATATTAAGGGGGGCCTCGGCGGCGCTATATGGGTTGCACGGGGCTGCAGGCGTATTTATTGTAACCACCAAAAAAGGCGACGTGGATTATGCATCTTACACTGCGGATCGCCAACACCCCCGCTATACAAAACCTACTGGATTAAAAACATATACTTTTAAGGGGGGGTATGATTATAGGCGCGAATTTTACTCGCCCAATTATGATAACCCTAAAACCGATACGCAAATGGCCGACCTGCGGTCGACAATTTACTGGAACCCCAATATAATCACCGATGAAAAAGGCAAGGCAACCATTAACTTTTTTAACGCCGACGGAACAGGTGATTATAAAGTAATTGCAGAAGGTTTGGACCGGCAAGGCAACCTTGGACGGCAGTTGTATCGTTATACAGTTAAATAATAGCAACCAATTGTATAAACGTGAAATAATTACATAAATAGAAAATATTTTACGTAATTTTAGTTACCAGTTAAATACGCTTATGCCACTTACCGGCGTAAGGCCTGACCAATTTTAATGTTTTTAATTTCCCCTTATTATGAAAAAGTTAATTTATATACTTTTCCTATTTTCCGGGTTTTGCGTTAAGGCCCAGGAAACTATTAAACCCGCCGATAGCAAAATACAGGGCCTGGTTACTTCTTTAGACAGTTTTAGCGGAAAAAATCCTGTTGAAAAGGTACACCTGCATTTTGACAAACCTTATTACAGCCTGGGCGATACCATCTGGATGAAAGCCTATGTGGTGAATGAAAGCAATGAACTTTCATCGTTAAGCAAGTTGTTGCATATAGACCTGGTTAACGATAATGGTGTCGTTAAAACCAGTATCGCCATGCCTATAACCAAAGGGCTTGGGTGGGGGGCGGTTACGCTCAGCGACAGCCTGCAGGAAGGAAATTACCATATCCGCGCCTATACTAACATGATGCGGAATTTTGCCCCTGAATATTTTTTTGATAAAGCAGTAAAAATTGGCAACGCGCTTGCGTCATCGCAAAAAACAAACCCGGCGGCTACAGTGAATAATATACCGGCAGGCAGGTCAACAGATATCAGTGTAAGTTTCTTTCCGGAAGGCGGCGAGCTGGTTAATAACCTAACCTCTAAAATAGCTTTCAAAGCTATTGGCCCCGATGGATTGAGCAGGGAAATATCCGGCTATGTAGTTGATCAAAATAACCAGCAAATAGCGACATTCCGGTCTGAACATGCGGGTATGGGCACCTTTATCATCCAGCCTGCGCCGGGCAATACCTATACAGCGGTTGTAAAGTTTAATGGTAGCGAAAAAAGGGTGGAACTTCCAAAAACAAGAACCCAGGGATTTGTTCTTTCAGTTAGCCAAAACAATGAGAATGTTGTTGTTAATATAAATGCAAGCCCGGGCTTGCTTCAAAACGGCACTATAGCGCTTGTGGGCCAGCAAAATAATATGGTTCGGTATGCCGCCG
>CAISKH010000706.1 GCA_903885865.1 uncultured Mucilaginibacter sp. | reverse complement strand
GAGAGGGTCGACCAGCGTAGCGTAGTCGGGGTGAGTAAACGGCGCGTGTTCAAACCACCTATGCCTGCACAGCAACGGCTGATTTTTTATCCCGCCCGCGCATATATATAACGAGGCCTGTAAATGCTACTATCAAAATAACAGGTATTACCAAGGTAGCCTGCAAAACCTGCTTGCCTGCGGTAGTATCATTACCTGCCTCCTTGACAATTGTGTCGTAAAAACCACCCATAAATATGGTGAAAATAGATACCGCGAACATACCCGCACCACCCATTAGATTTAAGCCTAAAGCGCCTGTAGCCGGAATATTGGTATTAACAAAACCCAGCATGGTTGGCCAGAAGAAACATACACCCATTCCAAATATGATAGCTGCAAGATATAGCATAGGACCGCTTACAGTAGTAAACATGTATAGACCTAAGGCCGCCAATACGGCAGAGATCAGTAAAAGCGACTGCGGAGTGATCTTTTTAAGTATAGGTTTAGCAAACGCACGGCCTAGTACCATTACACCGGTTTCAAGGGTTAATAATAACAACGGGCTGGATGAAACATTCTTTAACAGCACATCGATCCATTGCCCTGTGAATAATTCGGTAATGGCCGTACCGAACATACAGATGAACATAAAAAGAAAAAGAGGATTAAGTAAGGCCTTATACATGCCGCCATAGCTAACACCTGATGCTACACGCTCTGTAACCGGGAAATCCAGTTTCGAAAACAGGAAGCCATATATAACGGTTGGTATAAGCATAGCCCCAACCTGTATTTGCCAGCTTAATCCTATTATATTTAATAAATATACAACCACGCTACCTATTACGATACCACCGGGGAACCATAAATGAAAGTGATTAAGTTTGGTGGCCTTGTTGTCAGTATATAACCCTGCAACCAACGGATTACAGGCAGCTTCAACGGTACCATTAGCCAGGCCCACCATTAGGGTTGATAAAAATAGCGTCCAGTATCCGCCGGCGAAAATGGTAAGTACGATGCCAACCAGGTGAAAAATGAATGCCAGTACCAGCAACCTTTTCATTCCGATGATGTCGACCACCATACCGCCGATTACAACAGCCAGCGGGAAACCCCAAGACGCAGTTGCTGTTATTGCTGCAAGCTGTGCCTTATCAAGGGCAAACTCCGCGCCAAGTTTGTTCAGGATCCCGGCCCTAATACCAAAGGATAACCCCGTTACTAATAAGGCTAAGCAACTTGCCTCAAATAATTGTTTACGATTAATTTGCATTGTGTTTTTTGATTTAAGTTTATAATTGGTTTTATAAATGTATTAATAAAGATTCAAGAAACAAGATACAAGAATCAGGATAATTAGGGTTTTGCAATTTAACCTTGTTTCTTGACTCTTGTTTCCTGACTCTCAAAAGTTATTAAATACCCAATACCTTTTTATTAAACGCCTCGTCCGACCCGGTGCCTGCAAAATCATCAAAAGCCTTCTCTGTTACCCTGATGATATGATCTTTTATAAACACCGCTCCTTCTTTGGCCCCGTCTTCCGGATGTTTTAGGGCGCACTCCCATTCCAGTACAGCCCAGCCTGTAAAATCGTATTGAGCTAATTTGCTGAATATGCCTTTAAAATCAACCTGCCCGTCGCCCAGCGAACGGAAACGGCCCGCACGTTCCACCCAGTTCTGGTAGCCTCCATATACGCCCTGGCGGCCCGTAGGGTTAAACTCGGCATCCTTAACATGGAACATTTTTATGCGTTCATGATAGATATCGATATACTCCAAATAGTCCAGACACTGCAAAACAAAATGCGACGGATCGTACAGTAAATTGGCACGTTTATGATTTTTTACCTTCTCTAAAAACATTTCATAGCTAATGCCGTCATGCAGGTCCTCGCCGGGATGAATTTCG
>CAISKH010000705.1 GCA_903885865.1 uncultured Mucilaginibacter sp. | reverse complement strand
GCAAGATAGGCCGGGCCCCACTCTACCTGCTCAAAATGGGCATGTATATCCCATAGACCGGGTAAAATGGTTTTTCCTTTGGCATCAATTACGGTGGCGCCAACAGGGGTGGTTAATTTACCGGTACTTATTTTTGTGATAATTCCGTTCTCAATAATAACGGTAGCATTGGGAATGACTTTAGAGTTAACCACATCAACCACGTTGCCGCCTGTTATGGCAATTACCTTACCTGCACCCATAGTTTTTGGGGCCGATTTGGTAAACAGCTCCATGCCGTACGCAGCTGCTTTAGCAATAAATACAGGCAATAAAGGTTCATAAGCCTCGGCCATCATTTCCAGCTTATCGGCCTCGGCATCGTTGGTGATAAGGCAAATGAGATGGCCCGAATGGTCGGCCCATAAAATTTCATGTCCCCATATCAGCCCGCCAATGGTATAACGGTCGAGCGGTAAGGGTTTGCCGTTAAAAGTTAGCACATCGCCACCCGATCTTTTTATCTGCACGGAGCCAAACGGAAGCGTATTTATGCTTAAAGGCTGCCCATGATTTTTCCAATATTGCAATAGCGCCTGTTGTACCGTACCCGGCGCGTAGCTGGCAACCGGGAAAGTTAACGGCTTTAACTTTTTCTTATAGGTAGAATCATCCACCTTTGACGTGGCCTTACCCCCCATAATAGAAATGCTGTCATTAATACTTACCGGCCGTGCAACTTTGCCTTTAATTACCAACCGCACAGGCTCGAACGATGGCTTAACAACCAACTCGGCCCTTAAGGCTACGGGTGAGCCGCGATCTACAAATTTAAAGTTAACCGTATAGGTGATGGTATTGGCGGTGCGCTCTATGTGATAACTTTCGCGGCCTATGCGCTGCTCAAACTTATGCAGCAGGAAAGTAACACTGTCTTTTTTATCCTGCGCCTTCGCGGCAAAAACCAATAACGAAAGGCTATACAGCAGTATATATTTTTTCATGAGATCAGTTTAAAGTTTGTAATGCTCTAAGTTATTGATTTTTGAAATGGAATAGAAAATAAAAAAGGCCCCGGTTTCCCGAAGCCTCTATAAAGGTGAGTGGGCAGTAGTGAGTTTTATCCTCCCTCACCACTGACTACTCACCACTCACTACTCATTTATCGCCTTCACACCCGGCAACTCTTTACCCTCCATATACTCCAGCAGCGCGCCGCCGCCGGTTGATACGTAGCTAACCTCTTTTGTTAAGTTAAATTTGGAAACCGCTGCCGCCGAATCGCCACCGCCGATGAGGGAGAACGCGCCGTTTTCGGTTGCTCTTACTACCGCTTCGGCAATGGCTTTGGTGCCAATTAAAAATTTCTCCATCTCGAACACTCCCATTGGGCCGTTCCATAATATGGTTTTTGAGTTTTCAACCACCTTGCTGAATAAGGCAATGGTTTCGGGGCCAATATCCAAACCCATCCAGCCGTCGGGTATTTCGCCGGTTTTTGCTAAACCGGTATGAGCATCATTTGAGAAAGCATCGGCTGTTACATTATCAACAGGCAACAAAAGATTAACCCCTTTGGCTTTCGCTTTTTTTACGAGGCTTAGCGCCAGGTCGAGCTTATCCAACTCCACCAGCGAGGTGCCTATATTGCCGCCATCGGCCTTTGCAAAGGTATAAGCCATGCCACCGCCTATAATGAGGTTATCAACCTTATCCAATAACTTTTCTATCAGTTCAATTTTATCAGACACCTTTGAGCCGCCCATAATGGCGGTGAAAGGTTTTTCGGCATGATTTAGTATTTTCTCGGCATTGGCCAGCTCGGCCGCCATTACATAGCCAAAGTATTTGGCATTTGGAAAAAACTGCGCAATAACAGCTGTAGAGGCATGGGCGCGGTGTGCGGTACCGAAGGCATCGTTTACATAAATATCGCCTAAAGCGGACAGTTTTTTAGCGAATTCTACATCGCCTTTTTCTTCCTGTTTGTAAAAGCGCAGGTTCTCTAATAACAACACTTCGCCGAGTGCAAGCGCTTTGGCTTTGGCAACGGCATCAGGGCCAATACAATCATCGGCAAACTGCACCTGCTGGCCCAGCAGATCAGACAGGTGCTTAACCACATGCTTTAATGAATCTTTCTCGTTAGGGCCATCCTTCGGCCTGCCCAGGTGCGACATTAGTATTACCGCGCCCCCATCATTCAATATTTTTTTGATGGTTGGCAGGGCCGCGGTAATGCGGTTATCGTCAGTTATATTATTATGCTCATCCAGCGGCACATTAAAATCAACCCTGACTAACGCTTTTTTTCCTGTAAATTTTATCAGATCTATAGTTTTCATAGTTGTTGTGATGTCAAATTGTAAACGGCGCCAAATTCAGCAATTAATTCTAATTTTTGAACCCGAAAATGAAATTAGTTATTTTAGTAAGTGTATTTTTTCAACCAGGTCGGCCAGGCGGCTTGAGTAGCCCATTTCATTATCATACCAACCCACCACTTTTACCAGCCCACCCACTATAGAAGTAAGTTGCGCATCGAAAATACAGCTATGAGTATTGCCTATAATATCAGCCGATACAATGGGGTCTTCGGTATATTCGAGTATATTTTTCAGCTTTCCTTCGGCGGCATTTTTAAATACATGATTGATCTCTTCAACAGTTGGCTGTACTTTCAGGATACAGGTAAAATCGGTTAGTGAACCGTTAAGTACAGGGACACGTATGCCGGCCCCGCCCAGTTTACCCGCTAAGTGCGGAAATATGGAAGTAATGGCCTTGGCCGCCCCGGTTGTAGTAGGGATAATAGATGCTGACGCGGCCCTTGCCCTGCGCAGATCTTTATGCGGCGCATCGTGCAGGCTTTGGTCGCCCGTCATAGAGTGTACAGTAGTTATATAGCCATTAACTATGCCCCAGTTCTCATCCAGTATTTTCACCATTACCGCTACGTTATTGGTGGTGCATGACGCGTTGGAGATTATGCTTGCGCGCAAATCGATTGTAATATCATTAACGCCCAAAACAACGGTGGGTATACTTTTATCAGTTGGCGGTGCCGAAATAATAACCTGCTTCGCCCCTGCGGTTAAATGCTTTGCTGCGCCGTCTCTTGAAGTGAATTTACCCGTTGATTCAATTACCAGGTCAATAGCCAGTTGTTTCCAGGGTAAACGCTCAGGGTCAGGCTCGGCTATTATTTTTATTTTATGGCCGTTAATATACAAGTGACCCTCGTCGAAATCAACGGTGCCCGGAAAACCATGGTGAACGGAATCGTATTTGAAAAGGTGCGCTAAAGTGTGTGTATCCGAAAGGTCATTTATAGCCAAAACGGTTATACCCGGTTTAGTTAAGATATTTCTTAAAAATATTCGCCCTATCCTTCCAAATCCGTTTATAGCTATCCTCATTATTACAGTAAATATTTGGGAGCAAAGCTAACGAAAATAGGCAAGCCTGATTAACCGTTACCTATAAACAGACATTAAGATTAAATAAGGTGGAACTATTTTAAACAAACAGGTTGCGCAAAGCCAATATCAGGGCTACCGCGCCCACAGTTATTCGCGATGATTTTAACGAGGACAAACTAATACAGAAATACATAGCTATGTACCGCCAAATTATTGCCCATGCCTAAATATGAAGACTATGGTTTCAAGGTTGGCGATCCGGCGCATACGTTTCAATATTTAACCGAACCGTTATCAGCCCTTCTCAAAAAAAATGTCAATAATTGTATATTAGACATCGGTTGCGGTAATGGCTATCTTGTTAATTTCCTGGTGGCAAACGGCTATAATGCTTTTGGTACTGATGCGTCTGCCCAAGGTATCGCGATTGCACGGCAAATAAATCCGGGCAGGTTTTTTTTACAGGATATATCAACCGGAAAATTACCGGCCGAATTGGAAAAACAACAGTTTGATACAATTATATCAACAGAAGTTATTGAACACCTATACGATCCAGGAGGGTTTATTGAATTTTGCAAACAGGTGCTTAATAAAAAGGGTGAAATAATAATTTCAACCCCCTATCATGGTTATTTAAAGAACTTAGCACTGAGCCTGTTTAATAAATGGGATTCCCATTTTAGCCCGATGTGGTATGGCGGGCATATTAAATTCTGGTCTAAAAAAACCTTGGGTAAAGCATTAACCGATTCGGGTTTTACAATAATTGCTTTTGAAGGTTGCGGCCGCATACCTTATTTTTGGAAATCAATGATCATTAAAGCGAAGTTAAATTGAATACGCCTTACTCGTTTATAATTTTAACCTATAATGAAGAGATGCATTTGCCGCGTCTGCTCCAATCAATTGCTGGCTTAAGCGCACCTGTTTTTATACTGGATTCAGGAAGCACTGACCGGACAATTGAGATAGGCAAAGAATTTGGTGCCGTATTAATGCAGCACCTATTTGAAAATCACCCCAAACAATGGGATTTTGCACTTAAGAATTTCCTCGTACAAACCCCCTGGGTAATTTGCCTGGATGCCGACCAGGTTGTGACACCCGAATTAAAACATTACTTAATTAATTTCAGAGAGGATGACTATACCGGTGTTGACGGCATATACTTTAACCGTAAAAATTTTTTTAAGGGTAAATGGATAAAACACGGCGGGTATTATCCATTTTACCTGCTTAAAATGATCAGGTTTGGGGTTGGCTATTCAGATATTAATGAAAATATGGACCACCGTTTTGTTGTGCATGGCAAAACAGAAATATGGAAAGACGGCTACCTGTTAGAAGAAAATTTAAAAGAGAATAATATCCGTTTCTGGATAGATAAGCATAACCGTTACAGCGACTTGGTAGCACAAGAAGAAGTAGAAAGAATGGCGTCAGCCAGGGCGCAAACCGTGAAACCTAATTTTTGGGGTTCGCCCGACGAGCGTACCGCCTGGCGCAAACAGTTATGGTGGAAGCTGCCTCGGTATATACGGCCGTTACTCTATTTTACGCAACGTATGATATTTCAGTTGGGCATTTTTGATGGCCGCACCGGAATTATATTTCATTTTTTACAAGGCTTTTGGTTTAGGTTAATAGTTGATATAAAAATAGACGAGATTATTAAACAGCAAAATGATCCCACATAAACAAAATAACCCTATAAAGTTTGCCATTTGGTTTATTAGCCTGTTCCTGGTGTTTTATTACTTCAATATTCTGTTTTTGGGCATTACCAGCCCCGGAAATTATTACAGCCCGTTTTTAGCCGATCATTTAAACTATATTTATGCATTGCGATGGCTATTGCTGCATTACAGCGCCTTTATATTAGATTGCCTGGGGTTTGGCACAGTTGTAAATAATTATGAACTATTGGTAGCCGGGCACGGAATTATCCGGTTGTCTTATGAATGCCTTGGCTTAGGCGTTTTGAGTTTTTTTAGCGCATTTGTATTAGCTTACCCAAAGCCCTGGAAGGCAAAAATTATTTTTTTATTAGCAGGTATTGTTAGTATTGAGATTTTAAATGTAATACGTTTTGTGCTGCTTGCACTGTTTTGGGATAAGCATAGCGGCACAATTGTAGACCATCATACTATTTTTAATATCCTGATCTATATAATTATTAGTATTAGCCTGTATTTTTGGGTTAAAAGTAGTACTACCGCAAAAAATTAATATGCAGAAAAAAACAGATCTTGTATTATACGACAACTATCCCTATAATCCCGGTGGCAATGTGGTAAAAAGAATATTATGGCATTATACCAATGCCTTTGTATTTAAAACCAGCCTGTTTCCTTTTTATTGGATAAAAAATTTTTTACTGCGCTTATTTGGCGCTAAAATTGGCAATATGGTAGAAGTAAAACCTTGTGTAAACATAAAGTACCCATGGAACCTTACCATAGGCGACGAGGTTTGGATAGGCGAAAATGTTTGGATAGATAACCTGGTAATGGTTACTATTGGTTCTAACATTTGTATATCGCAAGGTGTAACTTTATTAACCGGGAGCCATAACTATAAAATACCTTCATTCAATTTAATAACAGGCAGTATAGTATTAGAAGATGGCGTTTGGCTTGGCGCAATGTCTATCGTTAATAAAGGAATTACCGTGGCTTCGCATGCCATACTTGCCAGTGGTTCGGTTGCAACAAAAAACCTGGAACACTATTCAATTTATCAGGGCAACCCTGCGGTAAAAATTCGTGACCGGGTTATAGCCTGAGCGTTATTGATTATTGATCTCCCGCCAAAGTATATCCTTCAATTCATTAATATTTTGCTGTGCAACTGACGATATAAAGATGGACGGAATATCAGCCGGGACATCTTTTTTCATTTCAGCCCTCAACTCGTCGTCCAGCATATCTGCCTTTGTAATAGCCAATACACGCGGCTTATGCATTAGCTCCGGGTTATATTCATTCAGTTCTTTCAGCAGTATATCATACTCTTCTTTTATGGTACGGGCCGTATCAGCAGGCACCATAAACAACAATACGGCGTTACGCTCAATATGCTTCAAAAAACGGATACCCAACCCTTTCCCTTTTGATGCCCCTTCAATAATTCCCGGAATATCGGCCATAACAAACGATTTGTTATTACGATATTCCACTATACCTAAATTTGGCACTAAAGTGGTAAAAGCATAATCAGCAATTTCGGGCTTCGCTGCCGAAACCACTGAAAGCAATGTTGATTTCCCCGCGTTCGGAAAACCCACCAGCCCAACATCAGCCAGTAACTTTAACTCCAGTACGTTCCAGTCTTCTTTACCCTCTTCACCGGGCTGCGCAAATCGGGGGGTTTGCATGGTTGGCGTTTTAAAGTGCCAGTTCCCTAACCCGCCCCGGCCCCCCGGGGTTAATATTTGAGTTTCGCCGTCTTTATTGATCTCGAATACGATCTCGCCGGTTTCAGCATTTCTTGCTATGGTACCTAACGGAACTTCCAATATTTCGTCGCGGCCTGTTTTACCGGTTTTTAATGAACTACCGCCGCGATCACCATCGCCGGCAATTACGTGTTTACGAAATTTAAGGTGCAATAAGGTCCATAACTGGGCATTCCCCTGCACAATAATGTGCCCGCCTCTGCCGCCATCTCCACCGTCGGGGCCGCCTTTCGAAGTAAATTTATCCCGGTGCAAATGCGCTGAACCTGCTCCGCCATGGCCCGAGCGGCAGCATATTTTTACGTAATCAACAAAATTTGAACCTTGAGACATTTTATGAGTTGTTAGTCCGGAAGTCCGTAAAGTCCGAAAGTAATTCTGAAAACAAATTTAATACTAAAAATCTTACGGACTTACTGACTTTCCGACTTGCGGACTAATAAGAAGCAATAACGTTGTTAATAGACTCAAATATTTCATCGATCGAGCCTATGCCGTTTATGCTTTTAAATTTGTGCTGGTCTTTATAAAAACCGGCAACGGGCGCGGTTTTATCATTATATTCTTTTATTCTCTTGCTGATAACTTCCGGGTTGGCGTCATCGGGCCGGCCCGAGGCTTTTCCTCTTAATAATAAGCGATGTTCCAGTTCGGCATCATTAACCTGTAAGGCTATCATACCCGATATGGCCGAATTCTTGCTTTTAAGCAACTTATCCAAAGCGTCCGCTTGTGCCACTGTACGCGGAAAACCGTCAAAAATAAAGCCCTTTGCTCCCTTATTGGCATCCAGCTTATTGCTTATCATACCTATCACTACTTCATCGGGTACCAATATACCTTCGTCCATCAGCTTCTTGGCCTCTATACCAAGCTTTGTTCCCTGCGTAATTTCACCACGCAACAGGTCGCCTGTTGAAAGATGGATCAAACCATATTTTTCAATAAGTTTTTGCGATTGGGTGCCTTTTCCCGCTCCGGGAGGGCCAAACAATACCAGGTTTAGCATCAATTTTTCAAATTAAAAGCCTTTCAGTACTACACAGAAAGGCTTAACTTATGGTGCACTTGTAGGGATTCGAACCCCAAACCTTCTCATCCGTAGTGAGATGCTCTATCCAATTGAGCTACAAATGCAGTTTTATTTGCTTTTTTTAACGGACTGCAAAAATAGGATTTCTTTTTAAACTGCCGAAAATTTTTGGAAATTACTTCGCCTTTTAAAGAACGCACAGCCTGCTGGTCATAAAGTGCCGATTTAAGAATTAGATATTTGACTGTTAAACCTAATAATACTGTTACAAGAAACATTAGTTACAGGGTAAGGGTTATTATACTGATATTAGCATTAATGAAAGCCATCATCATCACCCACCCCGGCCCGCCAGAAGTTTTGCAAATAGCCGAAAGACCAATACCCGTATTTTCGGCAGATGAAGTACTGGTAAAAGTTGCTGCCGCCGGGGTTAACCGCCCAGACATCGCCCAGCGAAAAGGGAATTACCCGCCGCCCGCAAACGCCCCGCAGGATATTCCGGGGCTGGAAATAGCAGGAATTGTTACCCAAACAGGCGCCAATGTTACCCGGTGGAGAGCAGGCGATAAAGTTTGCGCCCTGGTAACCGGCGGCGGTTATGCCGGATATTGCAATGTGCCCGAGGGACAATGCCTGCCTATACCTGACGATCTTACCTTTATTGAAGCTGCCTCCTTACCCGAAACGTTCTTTACCGTTTGGAGCAATGTATTTGACCGCGGCAGGTTAAAACCAAATGAAAGCTTATTAATACACGGCGGTTCGAGCGGTATTGGTGTGGCTGCTATTCAAATGGCAAAAGCATTGGGGAGTACGGTGTATGTAACTGCAGGCTCTGCTGAGAAATGCGAATTTTGCGAAAAACTTGGTGCAGCAAAAGCCATCAATTATAAAACGGAAGATTTTGTTGCCG
>CAISKH010000704.1 GCA_903885865.1 uncultured Mucilaginibacter sp. | reverse complement strand
TTTTACTACCGCACGTCAGTCGCCGAAGGCAATCAATTCATTTTATTTGACCCGGCCAAGGGGAGTCGGAATCCGGCCTTTGATCATCAAAAACTGGCTACAGCTTTATCAACAGCTACAGGTAAAACCTATAAAGCGGGTGAATTACCGTTTGAATCTATTAGCTTTTCGGCTAATGGCAAGGGGGTTATCTTCCAGGCAGATAGTAAACAATGGAAATTTGAAGGCAACAAGGTTGTGCCTGATACTACTACGGTAAAAGCAGTAGCAATTGCCGGTGGCCGTGGCCGCCGCGGCGGTTTCAGGGCAGGTGGTAATGAAGTTACTTCGCCTGACGGAAAGAAGGCGGCTTTTATAAAAGATTATAATTTATGGGTACGCGATATAAAAAGTGATAAGCAATCCCAATTAACTACGGATGGCGTAAAGGATAACGGTTATGCTACTGATAACGCCGGGTGGGCGCAAAGCGACCGGGCAATACTGGTATGGTCGCCGGATTCAAAAAAGATCGCTACATTTCAACAGGATGAGCGCAAAGTAAATAATATGTACCTGGTGGTCACCAAAGTGGGTGCACCAACGCTAAAAGAATGGAAATACCCTTTACCCGGCGATAAAGAAATACCCATGCTTACAAGGGTTATTATTACAGTGGATAATCCGAAGGTAATAAAACTGCAAATTCCGGCAGATCCACACCGGTCAACCTTAAGCGATGATATTAAAGGCAGTGCCGGATGGGCCGATGTTTATTGGAGCGATGATGCTGCAAAACTGGTTTTTGTGTCAACTAACCGCGATCATAAACAGGCAAAGGTACGCATGGCTGATGCCGAAACCGGCGCAGTACACGAAATTTTCGAGGAAACGTCGCCTACCCAATTCGAATCGGGATGGGATGCAATAAACTGGCGCTATTTGAGCAAAACCAACGAGATACTCTGGTTCTCTGAACGGGATAACTGGGGGCACCTTTATTTGTATGATGCCGCGACCGGGCAGTTAAAAAACCAGGTCACCAAGGGCGATTGGGTAGTGACAGGCGTTGATAAGGTAGATGAAAAAAATCGTATCATTTATTTCACAGCGGATGGGATGGATACAGAGAACCCTTACTTTACCAGGCTTTGCAAAATTGGATTTGACGGTAAAGGTTTCACAGATCTTACACCCGGGCCGGGAAACCACCAGGCTTCGTTCTCGCCATCAGGGGGTTATGTTATCGACACTTATTCTAAACCTGATGTTCCGCCGGTAACTGTCTTGCGCAATATGCAGGGAAAAGTTATTACTGAATTAGAGAAAACGGATGTTTCTAAGCTGGCAGCTACGGGCTGGAAACCGGTGATTCCTTTTTCGGTTAAGGCACATGATGGCAAAACGGATATATACGGGTTGATGTGGGTGCCAAAAACACTCGATCCTAACAAAAAATATCCCGTTATTGATTATATCTACCCCGGCCCGCAGGGCGGGAGCGTGGGTAGCTGGAGCTTTGCGGCCGCGAGGGGCGACAATAACGCGCTTGCCGAATTAGGGTTTATAGTAGTTGAAATTGAAGGAACCAGCAACCCGCTGCGCTCTAAAAGCTTTCATGATATGAGTTATGGCAATATGGCCGATAATACACTGTCAGACCAGGTAACAGGCATTAAACAACTGGCCGAAAAATATCCCTATATGGATATTAACCGTGTAGGCATTTGGGGGCATTCGGGCGGTGGTTTTGCTACGGCGGGGGCTATGTTCCGTTACCCTGATTTTTTCAAGGTGGGTATTGCTGAATCAGGCAATCATGATAACCGCAATTATGAGGATAACTGGGGCGAACGCTATGACGGCTTAATGGAAAATTCAAATTATGATGTACAGGCAAACCAAAACCTGGCCAAAAACCTGAAGGGAAAGTTAATGCTTGCCCATGGTTTAATGGATAATAATGTGCCGCCCCAAAACACCTTACTGGTTGTTGAAGCACTGGAAAAGGCTAACAAAAATTACGACCTGGTTATATTCCCTAACAGCCCGCATGGTTACGGGCAATATTCCACTTATATGATGCGCCGCCGTTGGGATTATTTTGT
>CAISKH010000703.1 GCA_903885865.1 uncultured Mucilaginibacter sp. | reverse complement strand
TGCTGCAGCAGGTTAAATTCTTCATTCTCATACACCACTTTTTTGGTTAGCCCGTAGCAGTTAAGCGGCTTGCCTTTCAGGCTAAAAACAGCCTGTGTCATTACATCACGCGATTTGGTGATCGATCCGCTGGCCGAGTCACCTTCGGTAATAAACAAGGTAGTATCCTGCCTGCGCTCATGGGTATCATCGAAATGCAGTTTGCAATCGCGCAGTTTGCGGTTATGAAGCGATGCTTTTTTAGCGCGTTCGTTGGCCAGTTTTTTAATTCCGGCAATATCTTTACGCTCGCGTTCCGATTGCATAATACGCTTTAATAAAGCATCTGCCGCCGAGGGATTTTTATGCAGGTAATTATCTAATTCCTTTTTAACAAAATCATTAATAAACCCGCGGACAGACGGCCCGTCGGGCGCTATATTTTGCGAACCGAGCTTGGTTTTGGTTTGCGATTCAAATACCGGTTCCTGCACTTTAATGGCTATGGCTGATACGATAGAAGCCCGAATATCCGAAGGATCAAATTCTTTTTTATAAAACTCGCGTATAGTTTTTACCACAGCTTCACGGAAAGCCGCCTGGTGTGTGCCGCCCTGGGTGGTATGCTGGCCGTTTACAAACGAATAATATTCCTCGCCATATTGTTGCCCGTGTGTCATTGCGATCTCTATATCCTCGCCTTTTAAATGGATAATGGGATAACGCAGGCTATCTGCACCTGTGCTCAGGGTCTTTTTGGTGAGGAGATCATATAGTCCCCGCTCTGAAAAATATTTCTGATTATTAAAATTGATGGTTAACCCAGAGTTCAGGAACACATAGTTCCAGATCATGCTGTCTACAAATTCCGGGATAAAACGGTAATGCCTGAAAATGGTATCATCCGGAAAAAAGTTAATAGCCGTACCGTTACGTTGCGTTGTTTCTTTTTCAGGTTCATCTTTTATTAATTCGCCTTTTGCAAATTCGGCTATTTTTGAACGCCCGTCGCGGTACGATTGTACAACGAATGAGTTTGATAGCGCGTTAACCGCCTTTGTACCCACCCCGTTTAACCCAACTGATTTTTGAAACGCTTTGCTATCATACTTACCTCCGGTATTTATTTTTGAAACGCAGTCTATCACCTTACCCAGGGGTATGCCGCGCCCGTAATCGCGTACCGAAACTTTATGATCACTTATGGTAACCTCGATGGTTTTGCCCGCGCCCATTACAAACTCGTCTATCGAGTTATCTATTATTTCTTTCAGCAAAACATATATGCCATCGTCATAAGCTGAGCCGTCTCCCAGTTTGCCAATATACATGCCGGGGCGCAGGCGTATGTGTTCTTTCCAGTCTAACGACCGGATACTATCTTCACTATAATCTACTGGTTCTGCCATTTTTATATCTATGTATTTTTAATCACTGAGGCAGGTAGCCTCCGCAAAAAGCAAAAATAAAGTTTAGCCGCCTAACTCCTAATTCAAATGTGTTAACTTATTAACATTGGGGTTAGTGATTAGAGATTAGTTGATTTGTATGGTATTAACGGTTATGCCAACTAATCTCTAATCACCAATTAACTAATCACTATATATCACTTAAACTTAAGGCAGTTTCCTGCTTTGTTCATATTTTTAAAGAAGTCGGGGCCTTTAATGTTGGTGAAACAAATGGCCAAAACAGTACCGGTTTTATTTTTTTGAAGGACGATCAACAGGGCGTATTTATAATGTTTGGTAATGGGCGAATCATCCAGGTTCAATAAATAAGTACTGCCGGCATCGGCATTATAACGATCTAATATATAGGGAGGCAGGCCCCTTTTTAAATAATTTTTATCAGATGTAAAGGCATTTATTTGATCCTGTGCTATACCTACATACACCGAATCCGGGCTTGATACGTGAATATTTTTGTCGGCTAAAAGTTTTTCGTTTTCTTTTTGTGTGTTAACACGGAGCCATATCTCAAAATCTTGCCCGGGAAGCTCCATTGCATAGTCAAATGGAAAATTATCGGTGTTAACAGCCTTAATTTCTTTAAAGCCGTCGGGAAATATAAAGTTGAGGTTTGCCTGGGCCAGCGAATTAGAAAAGTTTTTAGGCTGGTTGCCTGCAGCCGTATGATTTATCTGCGCAGCCGCAGGTTTAACCAATAGCAGTAGCAACGTTATAAATAAGAAATTTTTAATGTTTCTCGTAATAGCGTTCATTTTTTAAGGGAGTACAGAAAATAAGCCAGTTTCGAAATTATATAATTTACATTAAAAAAGTAAATACTCAAGGAGATTTTATAGGTTCTGATCCTTATGAAGCTAATCCCTATTACATTTTAAGTACCAGTAAATCAAATTCTTCATGGATTGTTACATTAGGAAATCACCATACTGATCAATATCAACCTAACAATCAAGAAATCCTCCAAAGCAAACTTCTGATTGAAGCTGTTGAT
>CAISKH010000702.1 GCA_903885865.1 uncultured Mucilaginibacter sp. | reverse complement strand
GATCATATTTAGCAGATTGTTTATTATAGACAATTTTGAATGGAGCGCTGGTAAAAGTTTATATAAAATAATAAAATTTCATATTTTTGATTAAAGGCATTTATCATGAGAAAACAAATTGCATTGATCACAACACTACTATTCTGCTTATGTATTGCCTGTGGCCAGGACAAAACGGCACCAAAATCGCCAGATGTGATGCTGGGAACGATTAAATCAAAGGCTGTTACAAGCCGCCGGGAAATATTAAAAAACACAATATTAAAATGCACCGACCCATCATATGCTGTGGTTTCTTACAAATTTGGTTTACAAACAAAAAATAAGGGAGATTATATTGGTGATTTTGATAGAAAAAATTCTTCATTACAAAATGCCGATATAGATCTCATCAAAAAAAATGACTCCGCCAGGATCATCATAACGGGCATTGTTTTGAAACACAATGGCAATGAAATAAAAGGGGATCACATTGTTATTCAATACAATAATTGATTTTAGTTTTATCGGGGAGAAATTTCACTGAAAAATTTAACGCCTGCGTTTTCACTTGCGGCGACACTTAACCCTTTTTATGGAAACCCAATAATTAAAAATGGTTTTAGCCGGTTCAACATTCAAAAGTTTTTTAACTTTAAGCAAATTAAATCTTGTTTTATTCTTTTCAGCCAGCCATTTATTATGAAAAAAACAGTACTATTTATCTTATTCGTCAGTGCCTTTTTTATTGGGTATGCTCAAAAAGACAATGCGAAAAAAACACCTGAAAAACATTCATGTAAATTTTCAATTGATGCAATAGGTCAGGTCGGCTCGCCATCACATACATATAAAACAACAGGTAATACCGGCAGTTTTTTAAACACTGCTGTTTATGATCCCGGATCTTACACCTTCAACGGGCTTAATTCAAAGGGCGGAGGCCTCCAATTTTCAATTTTTTTCGGCAAAAGCCGTCATTTTGGATTAGGCATTGGTGCATTATATTGTGCACATGCCGGGAATATGGAGCTTGACAATTTCCATGTTGAATATGAGGCGACAGATACAAAGGGCCAGGTTTTCCGTCAATTACTCACGGCAAATACCTTACAGGAATCCTTTACCATTCATAATATCAATATCCCCGTTGTTGCCAGGTATCAGACAGTGATATTTGAAGAATTGACCTTTTCTGTCGATGCCGGTATGCTGGTAAACCTCGGAGGGTCGCTCAATTACAATACCAACGCCGCATTCGACTATGAAGCCATCTATAAATTCTCATCTGGCAGCAATCCTGTAGCCATTTACGATAATTCAACTATTCCTGACGCATCAGATTGGTTTATTACTAAAAGTAATTCCCAGCAAGGCTATCCCTCCAGCTCACAGGCCTTTTTTGATACAATGAGAGCCAGAGGCTATAACGTGGCGCTTAATGTACAACCCAACAATAAATCAGGAAAAGTAAATCTTGCACCCGGTTCAGTCGGTTTTCTGGTGCGTCCTTCAGTTGCCTATAATCTGTCTGCCCATGTAGCAGTTAGCGTTGGTGCTTATTATATGATCCAGACATTCAAAAACACCCCTTCAAATGCCTACCCGATTATGGATATTAACGGCAGTTATAACTCACCGCTCAAACAACTGACCTCAGTCTCCGGTGCCACTTATGGCATCAATATTGGTTTCCGGTATTCATTCGGGAAATAAACCGGGGACTGTTATAAGACCTCCGGCGGAAAATAATACTTAAAAAAATACCATAAATAGCCGGTGCTATAACCTCATACCCTTTCCTCAATTAACATTATCTTGCAGCGTTTTTTCAAACTAATATATGTATCGTACTAAAAACTGTGGAGAATTGCGCATGGCCCATGTGGGTGCGGAGGTAACTTTATGTGGCTGGGTGCAAACCGTGCGTAAATTTGGCAGCATTACTTTTGT
>CAISKH010000701.1 GCA_903885865.1 uncultured Mucilaginibacter sp. | reverse complement strand
TACTTAAAATAAAGAATTTAATCGCCACAACAACCTAGCGAAGCTACCTTATAAATGACGAAACAGAGCAGTATGATGAACTATACCCTGACCGCCTGATCGATGTTATAAAATACACCAAAAACCACCTGCACGAACCAATTACCCTGCGCCAGGTTGCCGGCATTGCCTGCATGACCGAGCAAAGCTTTTGCCGTTTCTTTAAAAAAAGGGTGAAGAAAAGCTTCTCCCAATTTTTAAGTGAGCTACGCATCGGCCATGCCCGCGAGTTGCTGGTACAAACCGATAGATCCATTAAAGATATAGCCCTACTATGCGGCTATAACTCCATATCACATTTTTGCCGGATATTTAAAGAGCATACGGGTAAAAGCCCGCTTCAATATAAAAGCGGGCTATCGGTGCCGTTGCTGGCCGGTTAACAGGTGGCCTATTTTACATTCGCCTGCAAATATGCCATACCCCTTTTTACGTTTTGGGTATTATTTTTCATATCATGCTCACATTCATAAAACAATATCCCGGTAAAATGCTGCTGCTTTAATTCTTTGGCCAGGGCGGTAAAATCAATGGTACCGGTGCCCAGATCAACATCCTTATTGGCTTTATCATTATCGTGAATATGCAGTTCAACAATATGGCCCCTTAATTTTTCTAAACTTTTTACCGCATCGTACCCGCTTCGCACCCAATGGCCAATATCGGCACAGGCGCCAATGTTTTTGTAGCCTTTAATAAATTTTAATAGCGAATCCGGGTCGCAATAAATATCGGGTTTTTCATGCTCGTGGATGGCTATTTTAATTTTGTAAATACCAGCCAGGCTGTCGATCATACCCAGTTGTTTTTTTTGCGGCTCACACACTATACATTTCAAGCCAAATTCGCGGCCAAGCTCAAAATACTTTTTCCATTCGGCCAGGTTTTTACCCCCGCTAAAATACATTGAAGGCATACTGAGGCCCTTTGTAGCCAGCATTTGTTTCATGCGTTCAACATCAGCCGGACTAAGGTCGGCCATGGTCAGGTTGTTAAAAGCGGGGCCGAGTTTGTAAAACGAAAACCCCTCCACCAGTTTGGTGCCGGTACTATCCGCCATCGCTACGGCCTCGGGAAACGGGTGCATGTTAAACGAGTATAAAGCAACGCCGGTTTGCCACTCCGGGTTTGCTGTTTTTAACCCGAACGCCATAAGCGCCGCGCCTGTTACAACCAGCAGCATTAAAATAACTGATCTTTTTTTCATGTCAAATTGATTTAAAATTTATTAAAAAGGTGAAGGACTAACGGCGGTCCATCCGCCATCAATAATTAAGCTTTGGCCTGTAATATGCTTTGCCTTATCTGATACCAGGAACAGCGCCGCATTGGCAATATCCTGCACATTAGCAGGGCGGCCCAATGGTGTTATCCGCGACCATGTTTTTTCGTAATCCGCGTCGCCCGTTGTGCGTTCGGTTAGGGTGGCGCCCGGGGCGATGGTGTTCACATTTATTTTATAGGGCGATAGTTCTATAACCAGGTTACGGGCAAGCATTTCGAGCGCGGCTTTGGTCATGCCGTAGGCAGCCAGGTTTTTATGTGCCTGGTGCCCTGTAACCGACGACATAAATAACAGCGACCCACCCGCCGCCTGCGTTTTCATCTGGTTAGCAGCCGCCTGTGCCAAAAAAAACGTACCGCCAATATTGGTATGTAGTACGCTATACAATGATTCGGGCGGATAGTTAAAAAAATCGCCCGATAGGGTAATACCTGCATTTGCGATCACCGCATCCAATCTGCCTGTTTGAGCAACTGCCTTCGCGACCATGCTTTTTATAAACTCCTGGTTGCCCGAGTCGCCGGCACAGGGTATGCAATTGCCTATTTCCGCTCGTATTTTTTGGGCAGATGCATGAGCCAGTTGCTCATCAATATCATTCAAAAAAACGATAGCGCCCGCGGCAGCTAACTGGCGGCATATCTCAAAGCCGATGCCCTGGCCCGCGCCGGTTACTAATGCTGTTTTATTTTTAAATGATGTCATATACTTTAACTTTTATAATGCACAGCGATGATTGGGTATACCCCTCGCATCCACCTGTGCTATAAATATATTTCCGCTTTGCGGATATTTGCTGATATCCGCCGCCGTCATATTTTCTCTTGCTGTGGTAATCAACAATTGGTCTAACTTTTCACCCACAAATGCGCACGATGTAACCTGCGGCACAGGCAACTCAATGAAACTTACCATCCGGCCCGAATTAACATTAAACCTGCCTACACCAAAGGCTCCCCACAAAGCTACCCATAACATACCTTCCTCATCTATGGTCATGCCATCGGGCATCACATTTTGATCCAGAAGAATAACAGTTCTCTCAAAACTAATATCACCCCGTCCCTCGTCATATAAATAACTGTCAACCCTGCGCGTTGGACTATCAATATAGTACAACCGTTTATTATCATCAGACCATATCATCCCGTTTGATATGGAAACGTTCTCTATCTTTTTCTCTACCCTTCCGTCAACATCAACGCAATAAAGCGCGCCTGCCCCTGTTTTATGGGTTAGTTCCATAGTGCCTACCCATAGCCTGCCTTTACTGTCGCAACCACCATCGTTACAGCGGTGTGTTTGCCAGTTTGCACCGAGGCCGGTTATCCATGCCAGGCTTCGTGTTGTTAAATTATATCTGCCTATGCCACCCTGCAGCCCGAGGATTAACTCATCACCCTTACCCTGTACGATGAGCGACACCCGATGTGCCAACTCATACAACTTAACATCTTTCGTCAGCCAATCATATTCGTATATGCTGCAGCCCTCAATATCAACCCAAAAGCAACTGTTCCGTTCCCGGTGCCATAGCGGACTTTCGGCTAATGTGCAGTTGGATGGAAACAGCAGTTCCGCTTTCGTTTTTACAATATTGCCACTCATCTATTTTCCCGGCAGCGCGAAAGCCACATAGGCATCGCTGGTTGGGCCGCCCCATTTTGATCCGCCGCAGGCAATAACAATATACTCTCTGCCATTTATCGAGTACACCGCCGGGGTTGCGTTGCCCGTTGCGGGCAGGTCGGTCTCCCATAATATCTTCCCGGTTTTTTTATCTATCGCCCTGAATTTCCCATCAGCCGATGCCCCTATAAATAGCAGCCCTCCGGCTGTTACCACGGGACCGCCATAATTTTCACGGCCTGTTGGCGGTACGCCTTTTTTCTTCAGCTCCTCAAACTCGCCCAGCGGTATTTTCCATAAATACTTGCCAGTATTCAAATCAATAGCATTCAACGTGCCCCAGGGCGGGCTGATAGCCGGATAGCCCTCTTTAGTTAAAAACTTATTATACCCCGTACTATTAAAGCCTGGCCTTGCCGGGCCGGTTGTCTGGGCAATGGGGCCGACATATTTTTTGGCTTGTTCTGTTTTATTATTGAGTACAAAGGCCGCTATCGCGTTTTTTTCATCAGGGCTTAAATGGTTAAAGCCGGGCATCATGCGACGGCCTGTTGAAAGCAGTTCTAAAAACTGCGCTTCTGTGTATTTTTTCTCTGCCCCCACTATCGCCGGGAAATCGCCCGAACCCTGCCGTTCTGTGCCGTGGCATACCATGCAATTTTGGTTATATAAACCCATGCCTGCCTGCAAATTGGTTCGCCAGCGGGCGGCATTAGGTTTTACAAGTGTGAGCACCCAGGTCATTTCATTGGCATTTACGTAGAGGATATTGGTTTTAGGGTCAACCGCGGGGCCGCCCCACTCGCCGCCGCCGTCGTAGCCGGGCAAAACTATGCTGCCCCGTTCGGTAGGTGGGGTAAATATACCATCCGAGCGGTACGACAAAAACCGCCGCTTAATATCCTGGTATGACGAATCGTCCACTACCCGGTTCAAATTATCCAAAGTGAGCTTCTGCCTGGCATAAGGTTTAGGTATTAGCGGGAAAGGCTGCGTGGGCCATAACTGTTCGC
>CAISKH010000700.1 GCA_903885865.1 uncultured Mucilaginibacter sp. | reverse complement strand
TCGCAAAAGGCAGCCATAGGCAATTCAGACCAGATGCTTAAACAAGCCGAAGCTACTTACAATAACCAACAGTCAATTTATAACCGCGATAAAACCTTGTTTGACAACAAGGTGCTTACCGCATCAGAATTTGACGCTGCAAAGGCCAGCTACGATGGCGCTAAAGCCGCATTAGAGGCTGCCAAACAAAATGTAAAGGGCGCCCAATTTGGTTTGGCGCAAACTGCGGCATCGGTTAAAGAGGCACAGGATAATTTATACAAAACATCTATTTTTTCGCCGGTTGACGGGGTGGTTTCCAAGTTATCTATTCAAAAAGGCGAGCGGGTATTAGGCACCGCGCAATTTGCCGGTACCGAGATCATGACCATATCAGACCTGAACCAACTTGATGTAGATGTTGATGTAAATGAGAATGATATTAACCGCATTATATTAGGCGATTCATCGAAAATTGAGGTTGACGCGCTGCAGGGCAAAAAGTTTAGCGGCACCGTAATAGAAATAGGCAGCGCGGCCAATGTGGTAGGTACCAATGCCGACCAGGTTACCAACTTTACCGTTAAAGTAAGGCTCGACCCTAAATCGTATGCCGACCTGCTTATAAAAAGCGCCGCCAATCCGTCGCCCTTTCGCCCGGGATTAACGGCTACAGTTGATATTAAAACCAACCATACTCACGGGCTTTCAGTACCCATACAATCGGTAACAACCCGCGATGATAAAAAAATGGATATGGGCCCTAAAAAGGACCCGTCTTCCACAACAGCGCCGGTTAAAACGGCAAGCAGCGCAGTTACAAAAGAATATGTATTTGTGTACAATACCGGCAAGGTTAAACAGGTATTGGTAACAACCGGCATACAGGATGATATGTATATACAAATACTATCAGGCTTAAAGGCCGGTGATGAAGTGGTATCGGCCCCTTACCCTGCAATATCCAAAACATTAAAGGATGGTGCGCTTGTTGAAAAAGTAGATAAGGCAAAACTGTTTACGCCTACGGATAGTAAGTAGGTTTTTGATGTGCAGATGTGCGAATATGCAGATGTGCAAATGATTTAGATGTTTGAGGCTGGCTTTTGAGTTGGCCTCAACCCATTTAGGCTGGTTATTCTATCCCTGCCTGTTTTAATATGGAATTTGCAGTGCCAACGGGTAAATCTTTCTTGGGATGAGGCACAACAGCCCTTTTCTTATTGGATGGATGGTAAAATATATGATGACTTCCTTTTACGCGGTCTAATACAAACCCCGCCTTTTTCAGCAGGTCAATAATTTCATGTGAACTGTAATTTCTTTTGGTCATGCAGAAAGCTGCAGGTTATATTCAAGAACATCAATGTCTGATGGAATATCCTCGCCATGTTCTTTTAAACTTTCAACATAAAGTTCAATGGCTTCCTGCGCATTATGTTTGGCTTCTTCAAGCGTTTCGCCATAGGTTATACAGCCAGGTAAGCTCGGAACATTAACGGTGTATCCCCCTTCAGGTTCAGGCCTTAATAACACTTTGTAGGTTAATGGTATTGACATGATTAAAGATACTTAGATTTTTTTTAAAAAGCAATACTTATCTGTTTCCTATTATTCGCAAATTCCCTAACAGCTTTAACCCCGCGCCCAAATCCATGCAAATGGAGTTGAATGGTTGAATACTTAGATAAATAAGAACCTTCAACGGCAGATAGCGTTATTTCCCTTTTCCGTGGATCAAAACGGATAGTTCTTTTATAGAAGGCACCATTTTCATAATCATAAGTTAGGCCATCATCCTCATAATAAACAAACTCATTGGCTTCGCTGCCGTTCCAGGTATGAAGCATCAACAGGCCGTCGCCTTGTTCATTGGTGCTTTGTACCACATTTTGCATGTGGATAATGCCCCCGGCCTTAACAAATACAGGCAGGTTTGTTAACGGCGACGGCACATTAATAACCTGCCCGCCCCTAAACTTTTTATCGCTGCTTAAACGGTACCAATCGCCTGCAGGCAAGTAAACATCGGCTGTTTTAGCGGGGCTAATAACCGGGGCAACCAATAACGAATCGCCAAATAGGAACTGGTTTTGGTATTTTTCGTCAAACACATTTTCGTCAAAGGTATAGTCAATTGCCAATGTACGGCTCAGGGGCAAACCGCTTTGGTGCGATTGGTAAAACCCCGAATAAATATAGGGTAACAATTGATACCGCAATTCAATATCCTTTTTAATGATGGCTTCATTTTTAGTTCCCCACCGCCAGGGTTCGCGGTATTCCATGCCCTTTGCGGAATGGTTGCGGAATAGGGGTGTATACACGCCCAATGAGTTCCAGCGAACCATGAGCTCAGGCGTTAGGTTGCCCATAAACCCGCCAATATCAACGCCGGTAAATGACATACCCGTTAAGCCCAAACTATTAACCAGGCGCTGCCCGAACAGCATATGCTCATCCGTTGCCGAGTTATCGCCCGTCCAGACGGCCGAATAGCGCTGTGTACCGCTGTAAGCCGCGCGGGTAAGTACAAATGGGCGTTTGTTATTCAGCAGCTTTTTAGCGCCGTTATAAGTGGCTCTTGCCATTTGCATCCCGTAAACGTTCCTTATCTCGGGCATAAAATGCTCCCCGAATTTAACCAGCCAGGGTATGTTTTGGCCCCAGGCGGCAGGCTCGTTCATATCGTTCCAAAAACCATCAACCCCCGGTTCGGTCAATGCGGTAAATGCCTTGCCCCACCATTCGCGCACTTCGGCATTTAAAAAATCAGGGAAATGACATTGGCCCGGCCATACCTCGGCAGTATACAATTCGCCGTTTGGGTAGGCGGCAAAATAATTATTGGCTACGCCTTCATCATATTGCTTATAGCCCTTTTCAATTTTAATACCCGGATCAACAATAGTAACCAACCGAAAACTTATAGTTTTCAATTCATCTATCATTCCTTTCGGGTCGGGGAAAGTTTTCTTGTTCCAGGTGAATATTTTAAAGCCGTCCATATAATCAATATCGCAATAGATCACATCGGCCGGGATATTTCTTTCCCTGAATTTGGCGGCAATAGCCAGTACTTCTTTGGCGCTCATATAGCTCCACCGGCATTGCTGGTAGCCAAGGCTCCAAAGCGGCGGCATTTCCATGCGGCCGGTAAGCCAGGTATAATCCGCCAATATATTTCTTACACCCTGTGCGCCGAAAAAGTAATAGTTCATATCGCCGCCATCCGCGCCGAACCAGCTCATTTGCCCGCCGGTTGTGGCGCCGAAATCAAAATAGCTTTTATGGGTATTATCAAAAAACAAACCATAGGTAAGCCCACTATGCAGGCCGATGAAGAAGGGGAAGGTTTTATATAACGGATCGGTGGTTATAGTATGTTCTGATGCGTCGGTGTTCCAATTCACATAACTGCTGCCGCGACGGTTAAGGTTGCCGTATTTTTCGCCCAGGCCGATAAACTTTTCATCCGTAACTAATTTGCGGTAGTTAATAACCCGTTCACCCTGCCAGTTAACACCAAAACGCTCATCATCCTCACTCAACGCTTGGCCATCGGCGGTATAAAAATTAAAGCGGAAGGGCGTTTTGTTGATGATTAGTTTTAAAGCTAATGTGGTAACTTCAATCGTATCGGCCGTTTCCTTGTATTGAAGCTCGGCGAGCGATTTTTGTATTACTGCAAATGAGCTATCCACCTCATCAAAATTTTTGCTGACGCAGATGCGGATGATGGTGGGGCCGTAAACCATTATCCGGACTTCCATTTGCGGGGTTTTTATAAGTAGTTTGCCGTTTTGGTCGGTTATGGTTTGGGTATTTCCGAGAATTTCTAATTGCATATAGGTATGCAACAGATATGTGGGGTTTTTAGTTTGGAGAAGATGAGAAATAGCGATAAAACAAAAAATCCCGCCAACAGCGGGATTTAAATATTATGCCTTCTCAGCCTTCAGCTCCCAGAGGTTCTCCGGGTAAACGCCGCTGGCTACCAGGTCAGAAATACATTTTTGTACAATAGGTTTATCCTCCTTATAAGTAACCCCGAACCATTTGGATGAAGTAGGTATCACCTTGAACGATGCCTGTCCGCTTTTAACCAGGTTGTCGGCTACTAAGGGAATAAAAAACTCAGCTTTGGGGTTATGTTCGTTGGCGGCTACAAAGTCTTTAAACATCTGTTCGCTTTGCTTAAATACAGCTGGTGTAAATCCCCAGAAATTCATTGATACACGGGTATCGTTTGGCAACGGGTGCTCGCCGGTCTCGTCTTTATAAGCTACGCCACCATCGGCTGTAAAATAAACGGCTGTGCGTTCGTTTACTTCGGTTAGGTTGCCATTGGAATCCACCTCACATACGCCGCGCGATACGGTGCCATAATCAGACAAAGTTTTGTCTATCTGGTAACCAACTAATGAGTATTGGGTATCGCTGGCCTCGGTAGTTAAAAACTTCACCATTTTTTCAAAAGCGTCATAGCCATAATAATCATCGGCGTTTATCACACAAAAAGGCTCATGCACCTGGTTACGTGCAGCTAATACCGCATGCGCGGTGCCCCAGGGTTTGGCACGTTCAATTTCTTTATCTATGCCAAATGGTTTCAGGTCAAAGCTTTGAAAAACGTAATCGGTGGCTATCCTGCCTTTTAATTTCGGCTCAAATATAGATTTGAAGGAATCAACAAATTCTTCGCGTATAATAAAGCTTATCTTCCCAAATCCTGCTCTAATAGCATCGTGGATAGAATAATCAATAATAGTTTCTCCGTTAGGGCCAAATCCATCTATCTGCTTCATACTTCCGTAACGACTGGCCATGCCCGCGGCCAAAATCAATAGTGTGGGTTTCATATATTTTTTTTAGTCTAATTGGTTTATTAAATAGCGGGTTAATTATAATGACCGATACTGTACCAACATTAAAATTTGAATAAAGTTTATTTGATATA
>CAISKH010000699.1 GCA_903885865.1 uncultured Mucilaginibacter sp. | reverse complement strand
TGCACCACTTATAGGTGGCTATTTAATTTTTCAAACGTTTGGCGGTCCTAGTAATGTAGGTGCAGAGGCGGTTAAAACTCCCTATTTATTCTTTAGTGTTGTAACATTATCAATAGCTCTTTTTTTTAGCACAGTCAAGTTACCTGCATTTACTAATACAGAAAAAGTTAATCAAGCGGCCAAAGCCTTCCAATTCCCACAACTTTCCCTTGGCATAATAGCAATATTTATGTACGTTGGCGGCGAAGTTGCTATGGGCAGTATGTTGACCAGCTATGTTGGCCTTAAAGAGATAGCTAACTTGCCACCTTTAAAGGCATCTATGTATGTTGCTCTGTATTGGGGAGGGTTAATGATCGGCCGCTTTACAGGATCTGCGGTGTTGGGTAATTTTTCAAATACCAGGAAAGCAATAATGGCATTTTCGATACCAGTCATGATATCAACTCTACTATCAGGTATCTTTTACATTAAAGGAATTTACATTAAGGAATTAATATACTATATTCCTTTTATTTTTATTTTAGGACTTGGATTTATTGTAGCAAAGTTTAAACCTGCGCGCACATTGATGACATTCGCATTTATCAATGTTGCGTTATTATCAATTTCAATAACTACTAACGGGAAGACGGCACTTTTCTCAGTAATTGCTGCAGGCTTGTTTAACTCAATTATGTGGGGCAATATATTTACCTTGGCCATTTACAACCTAGGTAAATACACAAGCCAGGGCTCTGCTCTACTGGTCATGGGTATACTTGGAGCTGCAATAATACCTATAATACAAGGAGCGATTGCCGATCATATAGGAGTACACCTCTCCTATTTAGTTCCCATATTTTGCTTTGGGTATGTGGCCTGGTATGCATGGATGCAAAGAAACCTAATAGCAGAGATTTAAAGATTTATATCATATCAAAAACTTACGAAACTCGTCTTTCTTAATACAGAATGATTAAATCCACCTATTTAATCAGATAGAATAAAAGAAGTTCCTAGAATAGAAACGAACTATTGGGAGAATGTTCCCTTGGCAAATAAGATTTACTTGAGAGTTTACCCTACTCCTGCAACAAGCGAAGTTTCACTCATCGGATCCGTGCCAGACAGCAAAGTGATATTTATCGAAATAACTGACGCTACTGGTTCGGTTGTCTTTAAGGACACGGAAAAGGGAAACGAATACAAAAGAAATATTGATGTTCGCTCTTGGCAGGGCGGTGCCTATTTTGTTCATTTATCTTCCGATGTGGGTGCCTCCTCGTCAACGAAAATCATTATTAGTCACTAATAATTAAACTATGAAAAGGGTCTTTCAGATTATCCTTGTATTTTTTTGCTTGATGGAAGCATACTCAGGTTTCTGCCAGGATAGCCTTAAGTATTTTAAACGAATGAACCGTTTTGATAGCACTACGGGTGTCGTGAATACGCGCTTTTATGGAGGAAGCGTATTTGCCCAAGGATTTACAACGCACCAATTTCAGAACTCTTCAACCGACCTTTTAAAGTTTGACGTCAACACGGGAAATGCATTGCGAGTTAGTCACATTGATTGTAAGCATACGGTGAAGTGCATCTTGCCCATGGCGTAAGCAGTCGCTAAATTTGCGCGCAAAACATACACCATGCGCGAAGTCTCCGAAAAATACTTTCCCCTGATAGAAAAACAACTGAGCAGCAACCTTACGGTTAAGGAGTTCTGCAAAGCCAACGGAATCAATTATAAAACACTCTATTATTGGAAGAAGAAATATCTTGAAGGAAAGAAAGCCGGTGGACCGGTAAGCAAGACCGGCTTCACAGCATTATCGGTAGCAGATGTTGCAAAGGAAACAGAAGTAATCATTCAATACGCTGATGGCACCCGCCTTACGTTATCGGGCACATCTACTGCTGCATTGGTAAAACAATTTCTTCCGGCTTTCAAATCATGATTTCATTCAGCAGCTCACAGCGATTCTTTTTATATCGTGGTGCTACGGATATGCGAAAGAGCTTCGATGGCTTATGCGGATTAGTGACCAATGAATTGCAGAAGCCTCTTACCACTGGCGATGTATTTATGTTCATCAACAAGCCGCGCAACAGCATCAAGCTATTAGTTTGGGACCGCAACGGCTTTGTGATTTATTATAAACGGCTGGAGCGAGGCAATTTTGAAATACCTGCCAGTGATGAAAAAAGCATCGTCATAAAATGGGAGGTATTGATCATGATGCTGGAAGGCATAGCGTTAAAATCCGTAAAACGCCGGAAACGATACATTTTCCAGCCGAATCAGCAGGCTTATCAACACATGTGAATTGTTCGTTATTTTGTGTTGACAAAAGGAGTGATTGAAACCCGTTGCCAACAATGGGTTTGTACTACTTTTGCATCATGCCACCAGAG
>CAISKH010000698.1 GCA_903885865.1 uncultured Mucilaginibacter sp. | reverse complement strand
TTAGGCTATATGGAAGTAGCTTATGTCCGCGAAAAATACGGCGATGATTTCTGGAAAAAGGTAACGCATGACGCGGCGGCATTTAACGGTTTATTTTATCCGATGCAAAAAGCCATTAAAAAATATTCGGGTATAAGTTTTACGCAGTTCAGAAGCGATGGCTTAAATTATTTTAAGGATCAGTTTAATTCCGGCAATTATCAATCAATAATTCAATCTCCCGATAGCTATCGGGACACTCATTCACTCATGAAAAATCAGCACTTCATCGCCAGCCAGGAATACCCCGCTTATGTAAATGACAATACTTTAATTTACGTGAAAAGCACTTACGATAATTTGCCGCAGTTTGTGATAAACACAGCCGGGAAAGAAAAGAAGATCAATGTACGGTCGGTATCCATCGACAATTATTTCGACTATCATAATGGCAAAATAGTCTACGCCTCCTACCGACCCGATCTGCGGTGGACCTACCGCGATTATAGCGAGTTGCGGGTTTTGGATATAAATTCCGCCACAGAAAGGCGGTTAACTAAAAATACCAAATATTTTTCGCCGGCTTTTAGCACTGATGGCAACAGTATAGTTGCTGTGCAGGTTAGCCCTTCAGGTAAAAACGAATTGCATTTATTGAACGCTGTAACCGGCAAGCTCATTTCAGTGGTGCCTAATAAGGAACGCCTGTTTTTTACTTATCCAAAATTTTATGATGATGGCAAACTGGTAGCGGCTGTGCGCAATGCACAGGGCAAAATGTCATTAGCAATAACTGACAGTAAAACAGGTAAAGTGAGTTACCTATTGCCGTTTTCTTATCAGCCCATTGCTTTTCCGGTGGTACAGGGTGATACCATTTATTTTTCGGCAACATCAGGTATTAATGACCGATTGTTCGCGGTAGTTGTAGCTACGGGTAAACTATTGGCGCTAAAAAAATCGCCGGGAACGATAAGCGAATATGAACCTGCTGTTACCGCTGGCAAACTCGCGTGGGTTGAGTTTACTGCGCTTGGATATACGATACACCAGGCCAATAATAATGCCACCAACTGGACAACCTTACCGGACAATAATATCCCCGGCGGCTTGCCCGATTTTAAAATATCAGCGTTAAAAAGAGATTCATCATCCGACCTGCTGGCAACAATTACAGCTAAACCCTTACCGGTTACAACATATAATAAGGCCCACAATTTATTTAATTTTCATAGTCTGATACCAAACTTTAACGACCCGAATTATACCTTGTCGCTGGAAGGGGAGAATGTGCTGAACACCTTTCAGTCACAGCTATCTTTTAACTATAACCGTAACGAAGGCTACAAGCAACTTGGGTTAAACGCGATATATGGGGCGCTGTTTCCGTTTATTTCAGGCGGGGCCGATTATACACTGGACCGGCGCGGCTACTATAAAGGCAGCAATATTTACTGGAATGAAAGCGATATCCATACCGGGCTCGAGCTGCCTTTAAATTTTAGCAACGGCAAGCAACTTACCGGCTTAAGTATTGGCACTGATACTTACTACAAGCGCAGCACGTTTCAGCAACCTTACCGAAGTTTATTTAGCGATCAAAACTATACTTATCTCAATAATTATATAACCTTCACTAACCATATACAGCAGGCAAGAAAGAATATTTATCCGCGGTTAGGGGAGGCCATATCCTTAAATTATAAAACAGCGGTGGCTGGAACCAATGCCAACCAGTTCCTGGCCTCGGGTACATTTTATTTACCGGGGTTATTTATTAACCATAATTTGGTTATAAATGCAGCGCACCAGCAAAAGGGGGCCGATAACGTGGTCGATTTTTCAAATGACTTTCCTTTTTCGCGCGGGTACACGGCCGAGAATTTGCACAATATGAACAAGATCGGGGTTAACTACCATTTCCCGATAGCCTACCCGGATGCCGGGGCGGCTAATACCGTTTACTTTTTGCGGATAAGGGGCAATGTTTTTTATGATTATACCCATGCTACCGATTTTTATACCAACGGCACCATATTTAAAGGAGATTTCCGCTCAACAGGCGGCGAGGTGTTTTTTGATACCAAATGGTTTAACCAGCAGGCTTTAACCTTTGGCATAAGGTACAGCTATTTGCTGGACAATGATATTTTCGGCGGCAGTGGGCGTAACCGTATAGAGATTGTTTTACCGGTGAGCTTTTTTTAATTATCGAATTATTGAGTGAATGAATTATTGATTTTTTCAATTTAGC
>CAISKH010000697.1 GCA_903885865.1 uncultured Mucilaginibacter sp. | reverse complement strand
GGTATGGGCACCTTTATTATCCAGCCCGCACCGGGCAATACCTACACCGCAGTTATAAAGTTTAACGGCAGCGAAAAAAGGGTGGAGCTTCCAAAAGCAAAAACCCAGGGATTTGTTCTTTCAGTTAGCCAAAACAATGAGAATATTGTTGTTAATATAAATGCAAGCGCCGGATTGCTTCAAAATGGCACCATAGCGCTTGTGGGCCAGCAAAATAATATGGTTCGGTATGCCGCCGCGAAAACCCTTGACCACATTGCCTTTAATACCGTTATCCCAAAAAGCAGGTTTTCGGAAGGCATAGTACAATTTACTTTATTTTCGCCTGATTTTCAGCCTGTTGCCGAGCGGCTGGTATTTATTCATCGTCCCGGTAGTCATTTAAAGGTCAATGTGGTTGCGGATAAGCCTGATTACAAAAAGCGCGATAAAGTTCATCTTGACGTGGAAGTTACAGATCAGGACGGAAAGCCTGTAACCGGTGCTTTCTCATTAGCTGTAACCGACGAAACAAAAGTACCTTATCCCGAAGCGAATGAGAAAACCATATTTTCAAACCTGCTGCTCACTGCTGATCTGAAAGGCTATGTAGAACAGCCAAATTACTATTTTACAGCCAACAGCATGGATAAAGACGGGCAGCTTGACAATTTGCTGCTTACCCAGGGCTGGCGCAGGTTTGTATGGAAAGATATCCTATCAAATACATTACCGCCTATCGCCTACCAGGCCGAAACGGGTATAGGCATCAGCGGGCGGGTATTGACCGCCGGAGGGAAACCTGCAGCAGGCGCCAAAGTTTTTTTATTGTTTAATATTGGCAATGGCATTTTGATCGATACCGTAACCAATAACGACGGGCGTTTTAGCTTTGGTAATTTTCCTTTCAGAAAAGGCGTATCGTATAACGTATCTGTGAGGGATGCTAAAGGAAACAAAAACTTAAAAATACAAATAGACAAACAAGATTATGCGTTGCCGGCCGTCAATCAGCTGCCTGATGAGCCTCAGAACAACAATTATTTAGCAACCTACCTCGAAAATAGCCGCGCACGCTTTAGCGAGATCAAAAAAGAAAACTATTTAAATAAACCCGTAGAGCTGAAAGAAGTAGATATACGGGAGCTTGCTGTTAGAAACTCGGCCAGCATGGCAGGGCCGGGCAATGCCGACCAGGTACTTACTTTTGTTGACCTGGTAAGTTGCCAATATGACCTTTCAAAATGCCTGAATGGGCGGTTAACCGGCGTGCGCTTCAAACCTGATACTGGCCGTTCACTAACTATAAAGGGAAGCTTTGTGCCCTTTTCGCGCGGTTTCGACGAACCCATGATGGTCATTGTTGATGGCATAGAACGGCCGGATGGTTTGGCCACAACCATGTCTGAAGATGTAGCCAGCGTTGAGGTGTTGCTCGGAGGAGGTGCCTCTGCCTTATACGGTTTACATGGGTCCAATGGGGTAATAATTGTAACCACTAAAAGAGGGGATATTGATTATAGCGCCTTTGAACTGGAACATCAGCGGCCCGGTTATAACAAAGCTGAAGGGTTATTGAAGTATACTTTTGCCGGATATGAAATGAGGCGGGAATTTTACTCGCCCGATTATTCGAACAGGCTAACCAATTACCAATTACCCGACCTGCGGTCGACCATTTACTGGAAACCTAATATTATTACAAACAGCCAGGGAAAAGCAGGTATTGACTTTTTTAACGCTGATGGCACCGGGAATTACCGGGTAATAGTTGAAGGTTTAGGCCAGGATGGCAAACTGGGAAGACAAGTATATAGTTATACAGTTAAATAATTATTTTCACCTGGGGTGAGGCTTAGTGGTAAAATCCTTTGTATATACAGCTGTTTTTGTATATATAAAGGATTTTTTTTATTTAGCTCCCCCCCCTTTTTTCATTATTAGAGTATTTAGTATATAATTAACTATTCTAAACTATATTGCCGCAATTATTTTAAGTACTATGATTATGAAAAAGCTTCTTTTTGTTCTGCTCATCTTTACCAGCCTTTGCCTAAAAGCGCAGGAAAACACTTCAACAAACCCCGCTATTAGTAAACTCCAGACAATTGCAGCTTCTTTGGATAGTTTTAGGAGAAAGGTGCCAGTTGAAAAAGTGCACCTGCATTTTGACAAACCTTATTATAGCCTGGGCGATACCATCTGGATGAAGGCTTATGTGGTAATTCAAAGCAACGAGCTTTCGGCATTAAGCCAGATATTACATGCAGACCTTATTGACGATAAGGATTCGGTAAGGGTAAGCCTTCACTTACCCCTCACCAATGGTTTCGGCTGGGGGTCTATCGTACTTGACGATACCCTGCTACAGGCAGGAAATTATCATATCCGCGCTTATACTAATATAATGCGAAATTTAGGGGAGACCTATTTTTTCAACAAAGCAATTATGATAGGCAATGCCATGCCACCGAAATCAATTACACAGTCATCCCCGCCATCCAAAAAAGGGGCTACCCCGAAAAATATTGAACAGCCCGCTCCTGTTAATGATGATCCGGCAGCAATCAGTGTGCAATTCTTTCCGGAAGGTGGCGATCTCATAAATAATATAACTTCAAAAGTCGGCTTTAAAGCTGTTGGAGCTAATGGGTTGAGCAGGGAAATATCAGGGTACGTGGTAGACAAGGATAACAAGCAGGTAGCCACTTTCCAATCGGAACATGCGGGCATAGGGGCATTTATGTTGCAGCCCGCCGCAGATAATACTTATACAGCCGTTGTTAAAATTGCAGGCGGCACCGAAAAACGAATAGAACTGCCTAAAGCGGCGCAGCAAGGCTTTACTTTGTCGGTTACACAAAGCGACGACAATATTATCGTTAATATACAGGCAAGCAATTCATTGTTAAACACCGGTGATGTATCACTGGTGGCGCAGGCAAACAATATTGTACAATACAGCGGGAAAAAACTACTTACCAGCAATAGTATTACCACGGTTATTCCCAAAAACCGCTTTCCCGAAGGTATAACCCAGTTTACCCTGTTTGGGCCTGATTACCAACCGGTGGCTGAGCGGCTGGTGTTTATTCACGACCCTGATAATCACTTAAAGATCAATTTGGTTCAGGATAAGCCGGGTTACGCTAAGCGCGATAAGGCTCATTTTGATGTACAGGTTACAGACCGTGATGGGAAACCTATTGTTGGTACTTTTTCAATGGCCGTTACCGATGACGGGAAAGTGCCTTACCAGGAAGCAAACGAAACAACCATTTTCTCTAACCTGTTGCTCACTTCCGACCTGAAAGGCTATGTAGAACAGCCTAACTATTATTTTACAGAAAACAACGCGGATAAAGACCACCAGCTGGATAACCTTCTACTTACCCAGGGATGGCGCAAATTTATATGGAAAGATATAATGGGCCGTAATTTCCAGACTTTAGCCTATCATGCGGAAGAAGGTTTTGGCCTGAACGGCAGGATAGTGACCGACAAAAAGAAGCCCACGCCTGTAGCCGGCGGCAAGGTTACTTTACTTATCAATATTGGCGGCGGAATAATACTGGATACGGTTACTAATTCAGAAGGGCGCTTTAGCTTTAATAAATTCCCTTTCAGGAAAGGCACCACTTTTAATGTTATGGCTACAGATGCCAAAGGGAAAAAGAATGTAAAAGTTGAACTTGACGAGCCAACGCCACAAGCGGTAACTTTAAAGAATTTACCCCTTGACCAATCAGAAAACAAGGATTTTTCAACCTACCTCGAAAATAGCCGTCAGCGATTTGATGAATTGGATAAAAACGGGATGCTGCACTCAATTACGCTGAAAGAGGTTGTTATTAAAGAAAAGATAACACCCGAAACTATAAAAGAAGTGGCGGTTCAACATTCGGAGAACCTGGCAGGCGCCGGTAAGGCCGATCAGGTACTTACTTTTATTGACCTGCTGGCTTGCCAAAGCGACCTTGCGCATTGTTTGATGGGCAGGCTGACAGGCGTGCAGGTTAAAGCTGATGGCGGCTTTTATGCACGGGGCTTTGAGTGGCCCATGTATATTGTTGTTGACGGAATAGGCGGGCGCGAGATAAACAGCGTTGTTTCTTCTGATGTATCGAGCGTTGAGGTATTGCGCGGAGGCGGCGCTGCTGCCTTATATGGTATGCACGCCGCCAATGGCGTACTCATTATTACTACCAAAAAGGGAGATGTGGATTATAATGCCTATACTGTAGGTTACTTAAAGTATACCCCACCCCAAAAACCACAGGTATTAATAGCCTAT
>CAISKH010000696.1 GCA_903885865.1 uncultured Mucilaginibacter sp. | reverse complement strand
GTTTGCCTGAATGTTTATGATAGGTAAGGCTCACATCACAATTAATGCATTTAGGCGTATACGAACATATCTTACACAACAAAACCGGCGCGTAACCCCTGCGGTTCTGGAACAATATAACCTGCTCTTTATTGGCCAATGCTTGCTGTATATCCAGCATCAATACGCTCGTAAAATGCGATTGGATGGTCTTTTTCTTTGTTTCTTCGGCAATGCTCACTACCTCAATAACTGGCAGTTCTACGCCGCCGTAGCGTTCTGTTAATTCGGCAAAACCATATTTGTGGGTACGTGCGTTAAAATAACTTTCGAACGATGGTGTAGCCGAACCCAGCAACACCTTAGCCCCATGCATGTTGGCCAAAAATATGGCCGCGTCGCGGGCGTTGTAGCGGGGAGCGGGATCGAACTGTTTGTAGGAGGTTTCGTGTTCTTCGTCAACAATAATCAGCCCCAGATTTGCAAATGGCAAAAAAACCGATGAGCGCGCACCCAGCACTACCTTATATTCATTATTCAACACCTTTTGCCAAACCTCTACCCTTTCATTATCATTAAAGCGGGAATGATATACACCAATGTTACCGCCAAAATATTGCCGCAGACGCTCAATAATATGCGTGGTGAGCGCAATTTCGGGCAATAAATACAGTACCTGTTTGCCCTGGGCTATCACATCCTCTATCAGCCGGATATAAATTTGCGTTTTTCCTGATGAGGTAACGCCATGCAGCAAAATCACCTCTTTTTGCTCAAACTGCTGTTTTATACCTGCCAGTACTTCCAACTGCTGAGCGCTTAGTTCAAACGTGTTAAACAGGCTCTCATCCTCATAATACAGGCGGCTTACATTCTTTTCTTCGGCAATAAATATTTCTTTTTCAATCAGCGAATTAATACTGGCCGCACCCGCGCCACTCTCCTCGGTCAGTTCATTTTTTGATATGGTTTTTTGATGGCGCGACAGCTTGATATAAGCCAATACCGCATCGGCTTGTTTGGGGGCCCGTTTTTCTAATATCGCAAATAACTCTTTCAGATTTTCCTGGTCGTGGTAAATCGGGTTAAGGGTAATAAAAGTGCGT
Organism: uncultured Mucilaginibacter sp.; assembly: GCA_903885865.1. Lineage (GTDB taxonomy): Bacteria > Bacteroidota > Bacteroidia > Sphingobacteriales > Sphingobacteriaceae > Mucilaginibacter. The sequence goes on along the minus strand of CAISKH010000696.1, from coordinate 1,104 downwards.
TTGCGTGGTTTGTAGCGGTCGCTTACCTCTTCGGATATATTTATGATATTTTTCTCAAAAAGCAATTTCAATATGGGCATTACCGTTTTTTGTCCCAATAATTTGGCAATGTCGCTCACCGTTAATTCAGGCTGAATATCAAGCGCCTCAACAATCAAAAATTCTTTATCATGCAGCGTCGATTTATCATACTCAAAACCTTTATTGAGCGCTATTTTGGTTTCGCTTGCCAGTTTTAAGGCTGATGGGAGGGCGGCGTTCATCACTTCGCCATCATTACACATATAGTATTCGGCCAGCCATTTCCAAAACTGTAGCTGGCGTTCGGTTACTACCGGGCGGTCGTCCAAAACATCCAATAAATATTTGGCTTCGTATTTTTCGGGCGCCTGCCCGGTTATAGCAGCTATAACAGCGGTATAAAGTTTGCTTTTACCAAATTGCACCACCACCCTTTTACCAACCGCCACCGCGTCGTTTAACTCGAAAGGCACACGGTAAGTGTAGTTTTTTGATATGGCAAGCGGTAAAATTACTTCTACAAAAAGTGTTTTGCGGCCGGTGTATTGTGCTTCTGCAAATTCTAACATGGTTTACTTGCCCCTCATGGCAGCGAGTGCAAGCGATAGCCAGCCTCCAATAAACAGTATACCGCCCAATGGTGTAACAGGGCCCATTATCCGTAGCCAATCCCAGTGTAACAGGTCGCGGCAGGCAAGCAGGTATAGTGAGCCTGAAAACAATATTATTCCGATAATAAAAAAATAATAGCTGATATTAATAAGCGGGTTTTTCCCTTTTGCTATAATTGAAAGAAATAATAAAGCGAAAACATGATAAAATTGGTACTCCACAGCGGTATGCCAAACCGTTAACTGCGCGGGTGCTATTAATGCTTTTAACCCGTGCGCGCCAAACGCGCCGGCTATAACCGCCAGCATACCAAAAAGCGAAGCCGTAATAATTATGCGTTTATTCATGGCGATTTAAAATGCTAAGTTAACCAATTGAAAGTATTACTTGAATGCATCGCTGTAAAAATCTAACTTGCAGCATAAATTTGTATGAGACGATTTATTATTACCACAATAATATTGCTTATAG
>CAISKH010000695.1 GCA_903885865.1 uncultured Mucilaginibacter sp. | reverse complement strand
TTTGGATGCATAAATATGGCCGAATCAATACCAACAATATTTTCGTGCATTTGCACCATGGCTTTCCACCAGTAGGTTTTGAGATTGTTTTTAAGTTCAGAGCCAAACTGGCCGTAATCATAAACGGCGCTTAAGCCATCATATATTTCGCTGCTCGGGAAAACAAAGCCATACTCTTTGGCGTGGGCGATTACATTTTTAAAAAGTTCGTCGGTATTCTTGCTCATAATAAGGGCAAAGATATATTTTTTTGATTAGCCCCCTCTAAATCTCCCCCGGTAGGGGGAGACTTTTTTTTGGATGGCGCTTATATCTGATTACGGGGAATAAAAAGGCCCGTACCCTTACATTAATGGCAATAAAAAAGTCAATTCCTGAAAATTATTAAATTAAACGAACTTTGCCGCCTTAATTGTGTTTGTTTCAATAAACCGGAATATGCTTAAATTTTTATCTTTTTTTACGCTGATACTACTCTTTAATAGTATGGCAAAGGCACAATCGCGTGCCGATAGTGTTGTCAAACATTCGCCTGCACGTACTTTAACATACACCCAATACCAGTCTTATTTAAAGGGTGAGGCCGCAGATGACATGGCCCAGGTTGCCGAAATGAACCACTACCCTATGCCCGCGAAAGCGCTTAAATGGAAAAAAGAACTTGCTCTTAACCCTGAGCAGGTACAAAAAATAACAGAGATCAATGCCTATATGCATCGTCGCCGGTTACAAATAGGAGGGTCTGTGATCGCGACAGAAAAAATGCTCGACAGCCTTTTCCGTTATCATAAAATGGATGATGGAAGCCTGATATTTTACACTAACCGTTATGGTTTGTACCAGGGCGAATTAAAAAACGCCATATTACAAGCCTGCCTGGCCACACAACAAGCGTTAACGCCACAACAAATTGATAAGCTGGCACTATTGCAGAAAACTGATTGACAAATATGCCGTTAGATTTATTTAATTTAGCGCCCTCATTAGCTGGGTATGAAGATTACATTTGATTTTGAAAAGCCATTGGCCGACCTGCTTCAGCAGATTGAAAAGGTGAAGAGTGTTGAAGATAAAAATAAGCTCGATATGTCAGCAACGGTGGTTGAACTGGAGAAAAAACTGGAAGCTACCAAACTGGAAGTATACAGCAACCTCACCGGCTGGCAAAAGGTACAGATATCGCGCCACCCCGAAAGGCCCTATACTTTACAATACCTGGAGCTGATATGCGATGATTTTATTGAACTGCATGGCGACCGTACTGTGGGCGACGATAAAGCGATAATAGGTGGCTTTGGCACTTTAAATGGTCAAACCGTTATGTTTATAGGCCATCAGAAAGGGCGCAATACCAAGGAGCGCCAGTACCGTAATTTTGGTATGGCCAACCCCGAAGGCTACCGCAAAGCGCTGCGGCTGATGAAACTGGCCGAAAAATTTAATAAACCGGTTGTTACCCTGATAGATACACCCGGCGCATTCCCGGGGCTGGAAGCGGAAGAACGGGGGCAGGGTGAAGCCATAGCCCGCAACCTGCTCGAAATGTCGGTTTTAAAAACGCCCGTTATTTGCGTAATTATTGGCGAAGGCGCATCCGGAGGCGCATTAGGCATAGGTATTGGCGACAGGGTATTAATGCTTGATAATTCATGGTACTCGGTTATTTCTCCCGAAAATTGTTCAACTATATTATTTAAAACCTGGGAACAAAAAGAACGGGCGGCAGAAATGCTGAAGCTAACCTCAACCGAAATGCTCAAAAATAAGCTGATAGACGGTGTTATTAAAGAACCCCTCGGCGGCGCTCACCAGGACCCGGTAGCCATGGCCGCCACCCTAAAAAAACAACTACTAAAAGAGCTAAAGGTATTAACGGGCCGTAACATTGACGAACTGGTTACCGAGCGTATCAATAAATTCTGTTCGATGGGTGTGGTTGTGGAGGATTAAAACCAAGGGTTTCCCTAAATCCGTCGAAGCCTTGCTTACCGGGAGGCAAGGGTGTGCGTGGCAGCATTTAGCACATCTCAGCACAATTTACAGCATATAAAAGCTTTTATACTTTTTGAGATTTAGATTTTTGAAGTTGAAAATTTCGTCTTATATTTGCATTCCTTTTCGGAACGGGTGTTTTGAAGCGGAAGATTGCCTGATAGTATAATGGTAGTACGACGGTTTTTGGTACCGTTTGTCTAGGTTCGAATCCTGGTCGGGCAACAATTAGTATTTCGGATTTCGTCCCGATAGCTATCGGGACGAAATCCGAATTGTTTTTTATGAAGGGTTAGGCAAATCGAAGTAAAATCCGAAATCCGAAACCCGAAATCCGAAATAAGAAAATGCCTTTACAGTTCAATACGGTTAAGTTATTTGCAGGTTCTGGTTCAACAGAATTGGCGAAAAGAATTGCTGAGGCTTATGGAAGCGAATTGGGCGCTTATGTGCTTTCGCGTTTTAGTGATGGCGAGTTTCAGCCACATTTTGATGAATCTGTACGTGGTTGTGATGTATTCCTGATACAGTCTACGCATCAGCCAACAGATAATTTAATGGAACTGTTAATGATGATCGATGCCGCGCGACGCGCATCGGCCCATTATGTAAGTGCGGTTATACCCTATTTTGGGTTAGCCAGGCAGGACCGGAAAGATAAACCCCGTGTGGCCATTGGTTCAAAACTGGTTGCTAATTTATTGGTAGCAGCAGGTATAGACCGGATAATGACTATGGACCTGCACGCCGCGCAGATACAAGGATTTTTTGATATCCCGGTTGACCATTTGGACGCGTCGATAATTTTTGTGCCGTACATAAAAAGCCTGGGGTTGGAAAATTTAACCATTGCTTCGCCCGATATGGGGGGGTCATACCGGGCACGTGGCTTTGCCAAGTTTTTTAATGCCGAAGTGGTAATTTGCGATAAGCGCCGTAAACGCGCCAACGAAATTGAATCAATGACGCTGATAGGTGATGTTACCGACCAGGATATTGTGCTGATTGATGATATATGTGATACAGCCGGCACACTTGCAAAAGCGGCGGGATTGATAATGGAACGCGGTGCGCGAAGTGTGCGTGCAGTTTGTACGCACCCTGTATTATCAGGCAAGGCGTATGAAATAATTGAAAGTTCGGCTTTAACTGAATTGATTGTTACTGATACTATTCCGCTGAAACGCGAAAGCGCTAAGATAAGAGTATTATCAACTGCCGATTTGTTTGCAAAAGCTATAAGCAATGTAAATGAGCACGGCTCTATCAGCCAGTTGTTTAAAGTAGATTGAGCGTAGATGATGGTTCATAGATCATGGTTTATAGTTTGCTATGTTGCTATGAAAGTAATTAGAACAACGACTTATGGGTAGTAGATTACCATGAACAATGATCTATGAACCATGAACTAAACTTAAATAAATAAATAAAAACAAATGAAATCAATTGCTATTAGCGGTTCTCCAAGAGAGAACGTAGGGAAAAGAGACGCTAAAGAACTGCGTTACCAGAGCCTGGTGCCTGCAGTACTTTACGGTGGGCCAACCCAAACCCACTTTTCAGTGTCCGCAGCTGATTTGAAGCCCGTAGTTTATACTCCGGTGGTTCATTTCATCGACTTAGACATTGCTGGTGTAAAATCACAGGCTATTATTAAGGATCTGCAGTTCCATCCATTAACAGAGCAGATACTGCATGTAGACTTTTTATTACTGGATCAAAAAAAACCTATTACTATCGAGATCCCTGTGCGTTTAACAGGAACTTCACCGGGCGTAAAAACAGGTGGTAAACTGGTGCAAAAACTACGTAAACTACGTATTAAAGCATTACCTAAGGATCATTTAGACTTTATTGATGTAAGCATAGAAACATTAGAAGTTGGTAAGTCTGTAAAAGTATCTGATTTGAAAGTTGGTAATTATACTATCACTAATTCAAAAGAAGATACCATTGTATCGGTAACAACTTCGCGTGCATTACGCCAGGCTGAACAGGAAGCAGCAGCTAAAAAATAACCCCCCCTAACCCCCTGAAGGGGGAATGGAAAACCATAAAAGCGATAGGTCATAACCTGTCGCTTTTTTATTTTACATATATTCGCATTCACAATTGCTCCCCCTTTAGGGGGCTGGGGGGTTATGAAATATCTCATAGTTGGTTTAGGTAACATTGGTCCGGAATATGCCGATACGCGGCATAACATCGGGTTTATGATATTGGACGAGATGGCCAAGCAGGAAGGCGCAAAGTTCCATCATATGCGCCTGGCCTATTATACCGAAGTTTCGTACAAGGGCCGTATGTTGCATCTTATTAAGCCAACAACTTATATGAATTTAAGCGGCAAGGCCCTAAACCATTGGATGCAGGAATTGAAGATCCCTATCGAAAATGTACTGGTGGTGGTTGATGATATTGCACTGCCTTTGGGTACTTTGCGTTTAAAGCCGCAGGGAAGCGCTGCCGGCCATAACGGACTTAAACACATAGAAGCTACGCTGGGCAATAATAATTATGCCCGCCTGCGTTTTGGCGTTAGTGACAACTTCCCCAAAGGCCGCCAGGTTGACTATGTTTTAAACGGATTTGATGAGGATGAACTGCCGGAACTGCCCGCTTTGATAGACCGCTCTATCGAAATGATAAAAAGTTT
>CAISKH010000694.1 GCA_903885865.1 uncultured Mucilaginibacter sp. | reverse complement strand
TCTCAATAAATAAGGTATTAAAAAAATTGCCCCGGGTTATTTCAAAGCTTTGTTTAAGCGATTCGGCTGGTTTTGAATCATCATCAACTATAAAACAAACACAAAAAATTGACCTTACCAATAAAAATAAAAGCAAAACCATTTCTAATACCTGCACAATAACTAAAATACTATCGTACTCCTCTAAAAATTTATTAATAAAAAATAAGGTAGCTACAAGCAGGGTATAGGCTATTATGATGGCAATAAAATTAAGGGCCATTTTTAAAGAAGGTATTATTTCTTTAAACTCAAATTCGTAGTATTCCCTGTCCATTAAGGTTAAAACCAGTTTATAAAAACTTAAGGTAAGGTAGGATTGTATAAGGATTTGAAAAAAGAACAGGATCAGCTCACTTACTAAAGTATCATTAATAAAAAGCAGGAGTGATAAAACATTTAAAAAACCATAAACGAATAAGGAGATTATTGAATAAATAAAAAGAACAGCGAAGTTTTTTCTGAGAATGTTCCAGGAAGACCTTAATGTTTCGATGATAGAAAATGGGTGGTACATGTTCAGTTTATGATCTTTTTAATATTACGCGCTTCCAAAAATCCTGCATAAAGCCAAGCCCGTAGGCAGTTAGCTGGATGAAGGAAGCTATTACGCTCAAAAATGCAATTTTTGCCGACTTGTTTTTACTCCACGAGTGAAAAAATATCAACAATATAATAACAGCCAAAATAAAATTGCATAACTGCGCTGTTGGCCAGCTTAAAATATTGGATATCAATGTAAATATAATAAACAGCGTAAACGCAGCCGGAAAGAAATGCACCAGCTTCAGTGTTTCAGGAAAAAACTTATAAACGTTAATACGCGCCCGCCCAAAAAAGTGTATTTGCTTATAAAACTGCAAAAAATTAGTACGGCGTTTATGGTACACTTTGGCATCGGGTATAAGGCCAATTTTAAAACCCATGGAGTGTATACGGATGCTGTATTCAATATCTTCACCCAGGCGGGTAATGATAAAGCCGCCTGCTTTTTCCCAGGCCTGCCTTGATATGCCCATATTAAAACTGCGCGGATGAAATTGCCCGCCAATTCCTTTTTTATTGCCGCGTATACCGCCGGTTGTAAAAGGGGAGGTCATGGCATAGCTGATGGCCTTTTGCGTTGGTGTGAATGAGGGATGTGCCGCGTCGGGCCCGCCGTAAGCATCGAGCCAATTTTTCGATAATGAATTGTTTACGATCTCCAGGTAATCTTCGGGTATCAGGCAGTCCGAATCGAATATAATAAAGTAGTCGCCTTTGGCGCGTTCAAAAGCGAAGTTGCGGGCAAAACCCTGTCCGGCGTTTTCTTTTACAAAATATTTAATAGCTAACCGGTCGGCAAAGCTTTTCACAATATCTTCAGCGTCGTCAACCGAACCATCCTCAATTACCAGCACCTCGAAATTTTTATACACCTGCTGTGTAAGCGTATCCAGTAGTTCTTTTATCTCCTGGGGGCGGTTATATAAAGGTATGATGATGGAGAAAAACATATGTTAATGTGCAAATATGCGGATGTGCAAATGTGCAGATTTTTTTAATTTAAGGTATAGTCGTAAAGGGAAACTCATCTGCACATCCTCACATTTGCATATCTGCACATCCTCGCATCTGCACATCAAATAACATCCTCTACCTGGTATTTATTGCGTTCGGGGGCGCTGCGCGATACCAGTTCGGCAACAAAGCCGGTTAAAAATAGTTGCGAGCCTATAATAGCTGTTACCAGTGCAATGTAAAATAAGGGCTGAGCGGTTACATCCCGATACTGTATCCTGTGAGCTATATCATATTGCTTTTCAACGATTATCCAGATGGCACATATTGTTCCTGCTAAAAAGCTTAATACACCCAGCAAACCAAAAAAGTGCATAGGGCGCTTGCCAAACTTGCCTACAAAAAATATCGAAAGCAAATCGAGCAAACCGTTTATAAAGCGGCTCATACCAAACTTGGTTTTTCCGTATTTGCGCGGGCGGTGCTCTACAATTTGCTCGCCTATTTTGGTAAAACCGGCCCACTTGGCTATAACCGGAATGTAACGGTGCATTTCGCCATAAACCTCTATGTTTTTAACAACAGCGTTGCGATAGGCTTTTAAACCGCAGTTAAAATCATGCAAATTATGTATGCCCGACATACGGCGGGTGGCCGCGTTATATAATTTTGTAGGAATGGTTTTGCTTAGTGGATCGTGCCGTTTTGCTTTCCAGCCCGATACCAGGTCGTATTTTTCTTCTATAACACGACGGTATAGTTCGGGTATTTCATCGGGACTATCCTGCAGGTCGGCATCCATTGTAATTACTACATTACCTTCAGCAGCATCAAAACCGGTGTTTAGCGCGGCCGATTTGCCATAATTGCGCCTGAATTTAATGCCTTTTATAAATGGATTGTTTAAACGAAGCTTGCTGATCATCTCCCAAGAGCCATCAGTACTGCCGTCGTCTATCAATATGATCTCATATAAAAAACCATTTTCTTCCATTACACGGCTTATCCACGAGGTCAATTCGGGCAATGATTCAACTTCGTTATAGAGCGGTATTACAACTGATATATCCATTGATTAGCGATAGGGCTGAAGCTGGTGCATTTTTCAACCTGTGCAAAAATATAAAAAATGGGTTATGATTTATGGATAGCAAAATGTTATTAAACGTTAAATAATTGCGTCAAATTTACTTTTATCCAGGGCGTTTTGTCGGCATTCGCAAAAATAGAAAGGTTTACTTCATTGTTCTTACCCACACCTACAGCCCCGTACCCGCAAAAGTCGGCATATTCATAATGGCGGATAAAGGGTTTTTCTTTGGCAAGAATATCTTTGCGGAGTTGCAGGCTGGCTGGTGTAAAATCCGGCTCGAGGTCGGTGAGGTCGGTAGTATAGGCATCCAGGCCTTTTAAATGATGTTTTATGGGCGAGTTGAGCGCCGGAATAACGCTGCCTATACCCACCTGCACAATATTGCCCGAAGGTGTATTGCGCACCACAAGGCTTGTTTTATGCAAATGGCCGCTTAAAACAATTGCTTTATGTTGAGCCAGAAGGTTTAGCAGTTCTTCGCGGTCCTGCTGCTGCTCGGGTTTGACGTAGATGATCCAGTTTGCACGGGCATCATACGGAACTACCGGGATATGTGTACAGAAAAACAATTGTTCATCCTTTTTATGTTCTTTGATAACCTGTTTTAACCATACCAGGCTTTCTTTTTCAGTGAAACAATCAAATAAAATAAAGCGGCTATTGTTGTGCACGTACACATTATTTGCCGAAGTAACCGTTTGCTGTAACTGTTTTGCCTGCCAGGGCAGTACAATTTCCTCGTATACCTCTTTAGCACCGGTGCCGGTTATATCGTGATTGCCTTTTATGGCAAGAAACGGCAGATTGAATTGCTGCTGATCCACATAGTTTATCAACTCGTTGGTTTGTATGGTTGCC
>CAISKH010000693.1 GCA_903885865.1 uncultured Mucilaginibacter sp. | reverse complement strand
TACGCCATCTGAAGTGATACGCGCTACCGAAGAGGAAAAGCAATACCAGATAAACGCTTTATACGCGTTCCAGGAGAGAAACGAAGATAAGACAGCCGTATTGTTAAAAAATTTGCAAAGAACCGCCACAGCCGGCGAAAACATATTTGAAGGCCTGATGGAAGCCTGCAAGTATTGCTCTCTCGGGCAAATATCGCACGCGCTATACGAGGTGGGGGGGCAGTACAGGAGGAATATGTAGTGCCTTCGGCGGAGATTAGAGATTGGTGATTAGAGATTAGGTATATGAATCACAAAAAAAGCCCGCTATTTGTATAACGGGCTTTTCAAAATTATCTATTTACAATTATTTGGTAACGTACATCACCTCTTTAACCGCTTTAACAACCTTATCGGCATTTGGCAGGTATTCCTGTATCAGCGTTGGGGCGTAGGGCAGGGGCACATCGCCGCCCATAATGCGCAGGATGGGTGCGTCTAAATAATCGAACGCGTCTTTTTGTACTTTGAAAGCTATTTCGGTAGCTATGGAGCCTAATGGCCAGCTTTCTTCAACCAATACCAAACGGTTGGTTTTTTTAACCGAATTGATAATGGTTTCATAATCTATCGGGCGCACGGTACGCAGGTCTATAACCTCGGCGTGGATGCCATCTTTTTCCAGTTCGGCGGCGGCGGCATTAACCACTTTCATGATCTTACCGTAACCAACCAGGGTTACATCGGTACCTGTTTTGGTTACTGCGGCTTTGCCTATTTCAATATAATAAGTTTCTTCGGGCACTTCGCCCTTATCGCCATACATCAGTTCCGATTCCATAAAAATAACCGGATCGGGATCAATAATGGCCGATTTTAGTAAACCTTTCGCATCTGCGGGGTTAGAGGGTACTACCACTTTCAACCCGGGGCAGTTGGCATACCAGCTATCAAAACACTGGCTATGCTGCGAACTTAACATACCAGCGTTACCGGTTGGACCGCGGAAAACGATAGGAACCGAAAACTGGCCGCCGCTCATCGACATGATCTTGGCCGCGCCATTAATGATCTGGTCGATAGCTACGAGCGAGAAGTTAAAGGTCATGAACTCAATGATGGGTTTCAGCCCGTTCATGGCCGAACCGATACCTATACCGGCAAAACCTGCTTCAGAGATAGGCGTATCAATTACGCGTTTAGCGCCAAATTCATCCAGCATACCCTGGCTAACTTTGTAGGCGCCGTTATATTCGGCAACCTCTTCGCCCATAAGGTATATGGTTTCATCCTTGCGCATTTCTTCAACCATTGCCTCACGAAGTGCTTCTCTGAATTGTATTTCTCTCATCGTAGTTATTAATAATGATGCTTTTGCAGGCGCAAATATAAGCAATGCTATGTTATTTGCAATTAGGGCTTTTTGTAATGTTTAAGTGGTTGTTATGATTTCCTGCCCTTACTTGCGCGCCTTTTTTCTAAAATTAATTGCATATCTTCTTTATAGGTAGAAAGCTCTATTCCAATGCCTAATGACCCGCAAATTTTTACCAGTTCTGGTGTAAAATAAAAGCTTTGAATAAGATGGGCTTCATCAATAATAGAATCAACACCAAAATTTATTGTAGCATATTCAATTTCTGGTGTATTAACTATATGCTTCAAATTATCCCGATATTTATTTAAAAAGTTGATTGTGTCACTAATTTGCCCTTTTATATCATCAAAATCCGCGTCACTTGTTATAATTGAAGCACTTGAATGCTTTGCTTTTTTGTTGCTGACTAAAGTAATAGGATCGCCTTTGTGTTTTATATTGAAACCTGGAATATTTGTTTGACTTATAAATGTGTCAATATCTAAATTTTCACCAATTATGGATAAAACACAACTCATTTCCTTTCCCCCTTCAACTTCGAAGCCAACTGTATCGCTTTATAAGCATTAACAATACCCCCCGTTTTGCTCAGGGTGCTAAAATCAACTTTTTCGGTTTTGCTGCCCGGTTTTAGTACCATAGTGCCGATTAACGGGGTGGCCGATTCCAGTATAACCTGCTTTAATTGTTTGGCGCTCAGGGCAGGGTAATATTCTAACAGCAAAGCGGCGATGCCTGCTACAATAGGCGATGAAAAGCTCGTCCCATCCTCTGTGTTAAATTCGGCATCCATATCTATCGACGTAACTTTTACGCCGGGCGCGAAAACGTCCACATTTTTTTTGCCGTAGTTGGTAAAGGTGGCCGCCAGTTCATCGCCCAATTTGGCACTCGAGGCGCCCACGCATATCACGTTATCGGCATCGGTTGATGGGCCGTCGGCAAAAGTATCGTTCGGGTAGGCTGGTATAACATCAACATCCTGGTTATCATTTCCTGATGCCTGTACCAGCAGCACATCCTTAGCGGCGGCATATTTAAAAGCGTCGTCAACCCATGCTTTATGGGGCGATATTTTTTTGCCGAAGCTCATGTTAATGATCTTGGCACCATTATTCACCGCGTAACGTATGGCGTTGGCAATGTCCTTATCATATTCATCGCCGTTAGGCACGGCTTTAATGCTCATAATGCGCACATCATCGGCAACGCCGTCAATACCATAACCGTTGCCACGTTTGGCGCCTATCAGTCCTGCCACACCTGTACCGTGCGACGCGTCGGGCATTTTTAATATATTATTGCCATAGGGCTTGCCATCCATAACATCCGGATCGTCGCCCACAATAGTTTTGCGGGTAGTAAGGTCAGGATTAACGTCGTTGTTCAGTTTCGCCAGGTATTCGCTTAGCTCTTTAATTATTTTTCCATTGTCGCTGTTACCCCCTTCCTGCTCAAAAACCTGCCCCCATACGCCCTTGCTCTGGTTAATGGTATCGTTTGTGCCGGCGGGTATTTTATCCAGGTCGGCCTTGTTAAAAGTAGCGTCTGAACTGAGTTTTAATTCTTTTTTAATATAACCGCTGGTTACCATCATAGCGTTCATCACCGGCGAAAGCTGCTGTAGTTCGCCGGTTGATTTTTTTACGGTTTCGTCATGGGTTGCTTTTACCTTTAACCAATAGGCATATTCCTTTTCGCCACCTGCCGGTGCCGCGGCCATATCGCCATATTTAGGTTTTAGCCTGTTGTATTCTCTAACCTCTTCGGTAGTTTCTGTATAATCAACCTTGCCGCCGGGGCCGCCTAAAAAGTCCCATCCGTACACGTCATCCACAAAACCGTTATGGTCGTCGTCAATACCATTACCGGGAATTTCTTTTGGGTTTACCCATAAAATGCCTTGCAGGTCCTTTTGCGCGGTATCAATGCCGCTATCAATAGTAGCTACGACCACAGTTTTGCTTTTCTTGCCTTTTAACAACTGGTAGGCGTTGTTTAAACTGATGCCATAATAGCCGTCGGCTTTCAGGTCGAGCAGGTGCCAGTTTTTGGGCAGGTCGGGCTGTACCGCGGGGGCTATTTGTGCTGAAACATTTAGGCTTAAAAGCAGGGCCCCGCATAAAAGGGAGCGGACGATGTTTTTCCGGAAACTGGTCATGTAGTTAATTTTTGTGTAATTTATTATAAAAATATGAATTCAAAAAGTACCCACAGGCTTATATACTACCGGTGCTGTAAGCATCGTTAATGTTGTTTATATGTAAATGTTTCAGGGTAGCAGTAATATCAACGCGCATAATGGTTACTTTTGTCAAAGGTAAAAAATCTTTGAGGCAATTTTATTCATCGGCCCGCTTTCAAACCCGCTAATCGCTTTGTATTAATAATCAAGGTTTTGCAAACGGCGATGTTAGAAATGTTTGTATGTTGAAAACTTAATTGCTTTAGGGGTAGTTTTATCTTGTAATTTAAGCACAGCTAAAGTTTAATATCCGGAATAAAAATCGCATATTAAACCCATGTTCTGCAAACACTATTGAATGGAAGAAGAATTTGAATTTGGTTCTGCCGAAGATGCAAAATTTTCGGTAGAACGGTACGAGGAAATGATACGCAATCAGGACCAGTACTTTTTTGATGCCCAGGCGTTTGAGAACATTATCGATTACTACATCGAAAAAAATGATCCAGCCAGGGCGCTGCAGGTAGCCGAGTATGCCACAAGTCAACATCCCTTTGCCGCAGTATTTTTAATAAAACAGGCCCAGCTTTTAGCAGTAACCAACCAGGTTAGCCAGGCATTCGAAATACTGGATAAAGCTGCTATGCTTGAAGCATCCGACGCGGATATTTATATTATCCGGGGCAATATGTATGAGAGTATGGAACGCTATGCCGAAGCTATTGAAAGCTATGAAAAGGCGCTTGACCTGGCCGAAGATACCGATGAGATACTGTTGCACATTGCCTACGTTTATCAAAACATGGGCGATTACGAAACATCTATTACTTATTTAAAGCTTTGTCTGAAGCAAAATATGGAGAACCAGGACGCTTTATACGAGCTGGCTTTTTGTTACGATGTGATGGATAACCAGGAAGAAAGCGTTCAGTTTTACCAGCAGTACATTGATAATGAGCCATACAGCTATGCGGCATGGTACAACCTGGGCAACGCGTTTACCAAGATGAGCCTGTTTGAAAAAGCTATTGACGCGTACGATTATGCCATACTGATAAAAGACAACTTTGCATCGGCCTATTTTAACAAGGGCAACGCGCTGGTTAATTTGGAGAAGTATGCCGAAGCTATTGAAGTTTACCGTCATACGTTTGAATATGAGCAGCCCAATGCCGACACCTACTGCGCCATAGGCGAATGTTATGAAAAGCTGGAGCAGATGGATGACGCGAGGGCGTTTTATAAAAAATCGGTAAAAATGGACCCGAAGCTGGCCGATGCCTGGTTTGGGATAGGTGTTACCCTTGATTTTGAGGAACGATATTTTGAGGCGCTGCATTTTTACAAAAAAGCGCTCGATTTGGATATTGCCAATGCCGATTACTGGTTTGCTATAGCCGATGCCGAATACAAGCTGGGCCACCTGCAGGAAGCCGAAGACGCTTATGAAAAAGTTGTGGAACTAAACCCCCTTGACGTAGATGCCTGGTTGGATTATTCGTCAATACTGTACGAACAGCAACGGCTGGTTAGCGCCATTGAAGTTATATCAGACGCTATAAAAAATAACCCCGAGGCTGCCGAGCTGTATTACCGCATGGTAGCGTATTTGTTTGCCAAAGGCGAATATAACGAGGCGTTAAATTACCTGGAGCTGGCATTAGCCTCCGACCCTGAAAAGCATTATATACTGTTTGATTACCTGCCCCAGTTACAGAAAAACACGGTTATATTAGATATAATTAACAGGTACTCCAAGTAATGTTAAATTAAAATAAATTAAACTAAAACTTGTTCGGGGTTTTAGTTTTTTTTATGACTTTTACACCCATTATAACTTTTTTAGTTATAGCTGCTAAATAACAGGTTTTTTATGAACTATACCATCAATAATCTTCCCGAACGTACTCAAAAGCCACGCGACAGTGGTATTACCATGGTCATGGATAAGGGCCTTAGTATACGACAGGCCGAAGATTTTATTGAAGTTGCCGGCGCCCATACTGATATTATTAAGCTGGGCTGGGCCACATCATACGTAACACCAAACCTTGACGTAAAGATAAAGTTGTACCAGGACGCCGGCATCCCGGTATATTTTGGCGGCACACTGTTTGAAGCGATGATAGTGCGCGGGCAGTTTGACGACTATTGCCGCATATTAGATAAATATAAACTGGAGCATGCTGAGGTATCAGATGGGTCGATAACTATTGAACATGAGGAAAAATGCGAATATATACGCAAACTGGCCAGACAGGTAACGGTAATTTCAGAAGTAGGGTCGAAGGACGTACAAAAAATATTTGCGCCCTATAAATGGATACAATTAATGAAAGCCGAAATAGAAGCCGGTTCATGGAAGGTGATTGCCGAAGCGCGGGAAAGCGGGAATGTAGGTATTTACCGCGATTCGGGCGAGGTAAGGCAGGGTTTGGTTGATGAAATACTAACACAAATACCCGAGCAAAGTATTATATGGGAGGCTCCGCAAAAAGCGCAGCAGGTTTGGTTCATTAAACTGATAGGCGCCAATGTAAGCCTCGGCAATATTGCCCCGGTTGATGCTGTACCTTTAGAAACACTGCGCCTCGGCATCAGGAGCGATACTTTTGATCATTTTTTGGGAATTTAATAAATATAGTTTGCAGTGAAATATTGCCAACTGCCAACTAAGAACTGCCAAACTAATCCTTCTTTATCTTCCTGTACGAAACAATCTCAGGCTTGGTATCCTTTTTAATAAATTTGGTAAAAAGCTCTTTGGCCTTATCCCAAATATTGCTTACTGAATCTTCTGAAATATAATGCGAAGCTTTTTGCGAAACCAAACCCACCAGCGCCTTAACCAGGATGTTAGAATGCCTGAATACGGTTTTATTTAAAGTAAAAGGGAGCACAATACGTGATATAAGACCTAAAAAGTCCTGGTGAAATATACCGTCGCCTTTATCAGCTTCGTGGTCTGATGGGGTCCAGAACAAAGAGAGTATAGTAGAAAATAACGCGCCCGGGCCATTAAAGCGTTGCTTTATCGCCGTCCCTTGCTCTTGCTCCAGCCCGCGTAAGCGAAATATTTCGTTCCTTAAATCTTCGCGGCTATTAATAAGTATTTCGGCCATTATTTAACTTTTAAATATCTTTCTTACAAACACGTCGGCAATTGGTTTTTCAAGGGCCTTTTTATTAACCTTAATAGCAATTGCTATCGCCAGGTATAACAACGATACGCACCCAAATCCGCCCCAGTACGAGTTAAGTTTTTCGGCCAGGTAAAACGCTAAAGTGAAACTGGCAAATATAAAAGCCAGCACCATGCTTACTATTACAACAACATCAGCCAGCAGGCCCGATAAAATTGTTGAGCCGCTGTCAATAGCTTTATATTTCTCCAGTTTAAAACGAAGTTCGGCATACTCCTTAAGCTGATCAATGAGTGGTGGTTGCGGTTCTTTTTTGGCTTCCATGTTTTTTGTGGTGAGTGGTGAGCGGTTAATAGTGAGTAGTGAGTAAGGAGTGTGTTTATTACCGTCCCCAACGCACTACTCACCATTCACAACTCACTATGCGTGTTCCAGGTCGTCCTGGTCTTCTTGTTCGGCGCCTTTTATTTTGGTTTTTATATTTTCAACAATTTTGTCTTTAAAACCAACCAGGTTATCAATTTCTGTAGCGGCGGTTTCTTTTATCGAGTCGCCCAGGTTTTTTAATGATTCGCTTAGCTTATCGCGTGTTTCATCACCTTTATCGGGAGCAAATAATATCCCTAATGCCGCCCCTGCTGCCAGCCCTGCAAGCAATGCAACAACTACTTTTGTGTTATCATTCATATTAAATAAGTTTAAAGTTGAACATTTTTATTATAATAACGGTTAAATATCCCGTCAAATATAGTTAATCAATTTTTTTGTATTTTGTTTAGAAGTATTATTTAATTTTTTAATTACACATTTCTGTGAATTCGATTAGCGGTCATTAGTCGTTATCATCACCACCGGCCCTTATTCGCTCCAGCCCGTCGGCAGCCATGCGGTTAGTTTCATATATTTCTATCAGCAATAAAAAGTAAGATAGCAATAATGGGCCAAAAACCAACCCTAAAATTCCAAATAAAGGCAGCCCAATAAATACACCGATCACTGATATAAGCGGATGTGTATTGGCCACGCGCTTATTAATTATCATGCGTAATACGTTATCAATATTGCCTATAAACAGCAATCCGTAAGCTAATAGCAATACGCCCTTTACCGTGTGGCCGCCGGCAAATAATATAATACTTGCAGGTATGCACAGGGTGGGGGCGCCAACTACCGGCAAAAATGAAATGAAACTACCGATCACTCCCCAGAAAACAGGGTCAGGTATTCCGAATATCCAAAAGCCATTGGTCAGCAAAATGCCCTGGGTAACGGCAATTATACCCTGCCCCAGGACATTCGAATAAGTAGAATTGCGCAGGGCGACAGCAAATTTTAAAGCATATTGCTCCCGAAAGGGTGCATACCTGAGCAGGCTTGCTTCAAATTCTCTCATTTGTACGAGCATAAAATAGAGAAGGAAATACAATACCAGCAAGGTTAATATAATGTTTGCCGCGCTGCCTAATATGGACGGAAAAAGATCAGTAGTGTAGGCGCCCAGTTTTTGCAAAGTGTTTTCGGCAAAATGGGGCTGCTTAAAAGTAGAACCGGCGAACGCGTCGATCTTTACCAGCCATTGCTGTATGGGGAAAGTATTGCTGCTGATAGCAGAGATCTTCCCGATCACCATAAAGCTCAGGGCCATAAACGGTAAAACAATTACAATAAACGAGGTGAAAATAATAATTAACGCAACGACCGACTTGTTCCAATTTTTTTTTTCGACCATGTATATATAAAACGACCTGAAAATGGTGAAAAGCACAATAGCGCCCAAAATGGAACTGAACAGGCCGCTTAAGGCATATAATATAAAGCAGCCCAGCACAATAATACTAACCAGTATAATGGTATTGCGCTGCTTATAATTAAAAATAGACATTTATAGTATTATATTTATACAACACTATAAACAAAGAACTGGTAAATAGTTTTTATTCGATTTCTTTTAAAAGGTCATTTATTTTTTCAGCGCTTATTAAGATGGTGTCAAAAAAAAATTTAGCATCATCGGTGGGATCGGTTATTTCGTACCGTAAATTTTCTAATGCCAGGTGAATGTTTGAAAGCTGATTTTTAATATCATGCCGTAACATTCGCAGCGCCTCCGCATCAATTGGTTTCCCGTTCATTTATTATTTCAAGTTGATGGCTTTCATTTTATTGTAAAGGGTTTTGCGGTCGATATTTAATATCTCAGCGGCCCTTGTTTTATTAAAATTAACTTCGCGCAATACCTTTAAAATAGTTTCATACTCGGCTTCAAGTGCCGCGTTTTTAAGATCGTGTTTTGCTTCTTTCGCTTCAAAGTATTCTGGCGCCGGTTGATCATAATTGTCGGCCTGGTTGTGATTAGCGGGTTGGCTGTAAGCAAATGTGGGTAATTTAAAATTCGATATTTCAAGCGGCAAGGCTTTGGTTGTAATTTCATCGCCTTCACTTATCAGCGCAGCACGGCGCACTATATTCTTCAACTCGCGTACATTACCCGGCCAGCGGTAGTTCATAAAACACTCAACAACCTCTGGCGAAAAATGGGTTATTTTACGGTCGAGTTCTTTATTGGCCATCTGTAAAAAGTGTTCGGCAAGCAACATAATATCGTTGCCGCGCTCGCGCAGCGGCGGCATGTATATATTAAATTCATTAAAGCGGTGATACAGATCTTCCCTGAACCGCCCTTTTTGTATAGCTTCCACCAGGTTTTCGTTGGTGGCTATAATAATGCGCACATCCAGATCAATTTCTTTGGTGCTCCCTATCCTTTTTACTTTGCGTTCCTGCACCGTCCTTAACAAAGCGGCCTGTATTTCGTAGGATAAATTGCCAACCTCATCCAAAAATAAAGTACCTCCGTTTGCCATTTCAAAATGGCCTATTTTTGTAGCGAACGCACCTGTAAATGACCCTTTTTCGTGGCCAAAAAACTCGCTGGCGGCTAATTCTTTTGTGAGCGAACCACAGTCCATTGCAATAAATGGCTGGCTGGCGCGGGGGCTATGCAAATGAATGCTTTTTGCAACCTCTTCTTTACCCGAGCCACTTTCGCCGAGAATGATCACGCTGTAGGTTGTTGGGGCCACCAATTCTATTTGTCGTAACAGATCTTTTGAGGCCCGGCTTGTTCCTGTTACAATCCCATCAGCAAGCATTGCCTGCTTTTTCCCTGTTTTATTAATCAAAGCAGGAGCTTCGTCATCCTCTACCAGCGCGTGGCGCGTTTCTATTGCTTTCGTAATGGTATTTGATATTTCATCGGGGTACAGGGGCTTACTGATATAATCATAGGCTCCCATCTTTATCAGCTCTACAGCCATTTTGATGTCTGAGTAACCTGTAATTATTATAACACCTGTTTTTGGATATTGGGTTTTTATCTTTCGCAGCATTTCGCGGCCATCCGTATCTTCGAGCCTGAAATCACATAACACCAGGTCAAATTCCTCTTTATTGAGATATTCCAGGCCGCCATTCCCAGTAGATGCAGTGCACACTGAAAACCCGTTACGGATTAAAAACTTTGATAGTAATACTGTAACGTTAACTTCATCGTCTATGATGAGAATCTTTTTCATATCAGCAATCAGGGTTAACAGATAAACGCATCAGGCGCTTAAGTTACACAAAAATGCTAATTCCAGTAAATTTTTATAAAGGAAAGAAAGCGTAATGGTAATATTTTCCAGTACCTAATTATATAACTACTGCGATAAATTATGCTGTTATAAATTAAACATATAAGCAATATGTATGGCCCAAAAATCATTTACTGTGCCATCATTATAAAAGCTGGCAAAACTTTCAAAGCGTATGCCCCCATCAATATAGGTATGTCTCTTTTTTAGAGGAAACAGCAACCCCACTTGCGGCGACCAGGTAAAAGCAGAACTATATAAGCCATATAATTGCGTTTTATTTGCCAAAATGGTTTCGCCAACCTCGCCCTGGAAATAGAACCTGTTGCCTGTAAACCATTTTACACCCAACTTTAACGGGATGGTTTGAAAACTTGGAATAGTAGTATTTAATATAACCTGCTGGCCGCTCTGGGCGTCGGCAGTTGGGAAAAAGATACTGTAACCCGCATTTGCAGTAACATAGAATGATCTGTTTATTGGATAATCAAAACGCAAAGAGATACCGGTACCATATTGATAGGCAGTTGCTGCAGTACCATTGACAGGCGTATTCACCCCAGTTCCAAAAATACCGGTTGCTGTAGCAGCTTCCGCGCTAACGCCAATACGAAGGCTATCGGCAATTGTTCGTGATTGAGCGTTTGCGGTAAAACAAAAGCCTATAAATAATAATGACCAGGTAAGCGGTTTAAG
>CAISKH010000692.1 GCA_903885865.1 uncultured Mucilaginibacter sp. | reverse complement strand
GTTTACTTAAAACTGCACGATGGATATTTTCGCCCATTATACTTTTGGGGTAGAGTTCCGGGAAAACAGAAACAACTCTCTCAAAAGTTTCAAGCATTTTATAGAAGTTATTTATTTCCTTTTGGGTGAATTTTACGAGTATGAAGTTCTTTATATTTATTGAATCTGTAATCGAACGGTCTGAATAAACTACAGGAAGGGTTTCAGCCATTTTTCAGCCTGTTCCAAAATTCAGATGAAGATACTGTTCGTCCGGCTTTTGCATCGCTTAGCCCTTCATTAATATGCTGTTTCTGCAATTCTGAGATATTTTCCCACCAGTCATTGCCCGATCTTGATTCTTTTAACCCTTCTAAAAAAGCCAGCGTGCTTGTATCAGATAGCTGATCTATCCAGGCCATCAGGTTCAATTTTGTTTGTTTTATTTCGGCTGCAGACATAACGTTGCGTTTATAAACAAATTTACATAATATTTAGAAAGAATACATTTAGTGGAAAAATCATTGTATGAAATATAAATACATTTTAGATTTTCCGCCAGAATCTGTTGTTGTAAATGTATAAAGGTAGAAAACTACGGGTTTTTCTTGATCTGATAACGCTTACTACCCAAAACCATTATAATACATCCGATAATGATGGTTGCAGTAAAAATATTCATGATCAAAACATAATGAGTTGGGAAGAAATAGATAACCAAACCTAGTAAAATGGAAATTAATCCTAAAATTATGAGTGAAGCGCCTGCAAAATTTGCTAACCCATCCTTATCCTGTACCAGCGTTTCATCATAGCCGGAAAGCATATTTACTTTCTTTTTGTATTTAATAAGATATCCTAAAAATATTAACAACGAGCCCGATGCGATTACGACAAGTTCTAAAATCAATGTGCTTTTGTGCATTTTTACTATGTCTCTTTTTATAAAGATATATTTAAAGTCTATATCCCCTCCTTACTCATCCCCCCATTCACCAACCGCCATATCCCTAACGGGTTTGTATTTTTCAACTCATCAGGCAGCAAAGCCTGAGGCATGCCCTGGTAGGCTACCGGCCTGGTAAAACGAAAAATAGCGGCAGTGCCTACCGAAGTGCTCCGTCCATCCGTAGTAGCGGGGAACGGGCCGCCGTGTACCATAGCGCTGTTTACTTCAACACCCGTAGGGAAACCGTTAATAATAACGCGACCCACCTTTTGCTCTAAAATATCCAGCAGGTCGGCATGGTTTAGCAGGTCGGTTTCAGTGCCATGTACGGTGGCTGTTAAATGGCCGGACAGGTTTTTGGCTATTTTTAACATATCCTTTTTCGATTCAGCTTCCACCACAATGCTCGACGGGCCGAATATTTCTTCGGAAAGATGAGGGTGCTTATGCAATACCTTGCTGTCAGTTTTAAACAGAACAGGCGAGGCTGTATTCAGCGCATCTGAATGCTGACCCTTTGCCAGTACTTCTACCCCATTTGTTTCCAAATGATGTTCAACGCCTTTCTTATAGGCTTTATAAATATTTGTCGCCAGCATTACACCGGGGTTGGTTTGTTTAAATTGTGCTTCCAGTTTTATGGTAAAGTCTTTCCCGCTTTCTGAGCCCTCATAGATCAGCATACCTGGGTTGGTACAAAACTGCCCAACGCCCAAAGTAACCGAACCTGCAAAATTTTTTGCAAAAGCTTCGGCCTCGTTACGCATCATTTCGGGTAAAATAAATACCGGGTTGGTGCTGCCCATTTCGGCATAAACCGGTATAGGTACCTCGCGCCTAACGGCCAGGTCGAACAATGCCTTGCCTCCGGTATAGGAGCCGGTAAAGCCAACCGCTTTTACATCGGGGTGTTTAACTAACTGGCTGCCAATGGTTGAGCCGTCACCAAATAGCAGGGAGAAAACACCATCGGGCATGTCTGTCGCTTTAGCGGCTTTTTGTATGGCTTTGGCCACCAGTTCGCTGGTTGCAGGATGGGCCGAATGTGCCTTTACAATTACCGGGCAACCCGCAGCCAACGCCGAAGCGGTGTCGCCCCCCGCGGCCGAAAAAGCCAGCGGAAAATTACTCGCCCCAAAAACCACCACTGGCCCTAAAGGTATTTGCATATAGCGGATATCGGGTTTGGGTGCCGGTACGCGGTCGGGGTTAGCGGTTTCAATGCGCGCATCCAGCCAGGAGCCCTCGCGCAGCAGGGTTGCGAACATTTTTAACTGGTTGGCAGTACGCCCCATTTCGCCCTCAATACGTCCTTTTGGCAGGGCCGATTCGGTACAGCATATCGTAACCAATTTATCGCCCAATGCCAGTATTTCGCTGGCTATGGCATCTAAAAACGCAGCTTTTTCCTTGCCTGATTTTTTGCGGTACACCTGGAACGCGGCAGTCGCCTTCTCAACAGCTTTATCCGCTTCGTCTGCGGTTGCTTTATAAAAATCGCCTACTTTCTCGCCCGTCGCGGGGTTAACCGAGTGGAGCATGTCCTTTCCTTCTGCCGATTGCTCAAACCCTATGATCTGTTTTCTTTCTATCATGATGTAACGGTATTGCTAAGGGTACCAATGCCCTCAATAGTTATGTTTATTACGTCGCCAATATGCAGGGTAAAATCATCCGCGGGGATGATGCCTGTGCCGGTCATTAAAAAAACGCCGTTCTTAAAATCTATCTCCTTAAACAGCCACGAAACCAGTTCGGTATGTTTTCTTTTCATTTGGCTGATAGCGATCGTTTCGCCAAAAACAGTATTGCCACCTCTTGTTATTTCTATACCAATTTTCGTATCGGGGTTTATTGGTTTTTCGGGCACAAACAAGCAGGGGCCAATGGCTGCCGAACCGTTATATGATTTTGCCTGCGGCAGATACAGCGGGTTCTCGCCCTCAATATCGCGCGACGACATATCGTTGCCAATAGTATATCCCTCAATGGTTCCCGATGAGCAGATGAACAAGGTAAGTTCCGGTTCAGGGACGTTCCATTTAGAATCTTTGCGGATACGCACGTCATCGCCCGAGCCAACTGTACGGCAGGCAGGCGCTTTAAAAAAAAGCTCGGGACGGTCGGCATTGTAAACCCGGTCGTAAAAGGTACCGCCCCCGGCATCTTTCGATTCTTCTATACGCGCGGTGCGGCTGCGGAAATACGTTACGCCC
>CAISKH010000691.1 GCA_903885865.1 uncultured Mucilaginibacter sp. | reverse complement strand
TAATATGGGGCTATGGGCACGCCCAAAACCACATTGTATAATAAAACATTTGTATGAAGATTCTCACTTAGTACTATCGCAGCTTTTGCGGCGTGTTCTGCATTTTTAGAGAAATCGGTCAATACCAATATAGTTTTCATGGCTCAAAATATTAGTTTACTACATAATAGACCGATAGTTTTCACAACTATTAATTTTAAGTTTTGTTGCTCAAAACTCCTGTTACAGAACGGCATACAAAATGACCGCGATCATTTTAAATGATGATCTGTAACACAATTAACAAAAGGCAAAATGTGACCTGCATCATTGATTATAATTACCGGAAACCTAATTTTTGTGTAATTCAACTTAACAATTGCCCTATGTACAATGTTGACTTATTAAAAGCCACTATTGAAAATGTTATCGATGGCATATTTGTAATTGACGGAAAAGGCATTATTCTGTTGGTTAATCCGGCGGCGTGCGCGTTATTTGGATATACGACAAATGAATTATATGGTAAGAATATAAGTATGCTCATGCCTTCTCCTTATGCGGAAAAGCACGATAGCTACATTAAGCGGTATGAGCAAACGGGCCGCGCCCATATTATCGGTATTGGCCGCGAAGTAAATGGGGTAAAAAAGGACGGCACAGTATTTATCGCCCGGTTGGCCGTGAGCGAAACCAACTATAATAACTCGACTGTGTATGCGGGAGTTGTTCACGACTTAACTGCGGAAAAACTGGCCGAAACAAAGCGTATGCAGCATACCAATGAATTGGAGATTTTAGTGGAAGAAAGAACGGGTTTTCTTAAAAACATTGTGCAAACGCTCGAACAGGCCAAAGAAGAGGTTAACATTTCCTTGCTAAAGGAAAAGGAAGTAAACCAATTAAAAACCCGCTTTGTTTCGATGGCTTCTCATGAGTTCCGAACACCTTTGAGCAGCATTCTTTTATCGGCATCATTAATAGAATATTATTTTGACCGCATAGACAAAAAAAAAATATTCTCCCATCTCGATAAGATAAAAACAGGCGTGGGCAATCTCAACGCCATTATTAATGACTTTTTATCGGTAGAAAGAATAGAAGCAGGAAAGGTTCACCCCTTGATGAATGAGTTTGATCTGATTAGTCTCTGTGAAGAAGTTGTTGAAGCAATGGCTATGGTATTAAAAACGGGGCAAACAATGAGCTATGATCATGTCGGCACAACCTCAATAGTTAATTTAGACAGCAACTTGCTTCATCACTGCCTGCTAAACCTGCTTTCTAACTCCAGTAAATATTCGCATGATGACGGGTATATTGAATTGATAACCGAAATAACAGAAAGTACCTGTATAATTTGGATAAAAGACAACGGTATCGGTATTCCTCAAGAAGACCAGGCGTATTTATTTGAAGCCTTTTTTCGCGCGGGCAATACGGTTGATATAGAAGGTACAGGCCTTGGGTTAAATATTGTTAAACGGTACACCGATTTGATGAATGGTACAATAAATTTCGAAAGCAGCGAAAGATTGGGGACCGTGTTTACGCTGAAATTTCCGATAGCGAATTAAACCTGTTGTTTCTTATAGTGTTGTATATATCGTCAACATCGGCTCTCTCGCATAATTCTGTACCATAATTAATAGTCGCTGCGGCCCCGCACGCCACCCCATATTGAACGGCTTCTGTTAAACTTTTATTTTCCATTAAACACATTGCTATACCCGCCACCATACTATCGCCCGCGCCAACCGTAGTTTTTACCGGTAAGTTTGGAGAGATAATATCAACTATATCATCTTTTGTCACTAATAATGCCCCATCCGGCCCCATCGAAACCACTACTGCTTCGCAATGTCCGTTGTTAATTATCTGCCTGGCCGCGTTTGGTGCTGATGCCACATCCAATTCATTTTTTCCGACCAATGCGGCTAATTCTTTAATATTAGGCTTTATTAAATAAACACCGGCCTTAACTACCTGTTTTAACGGCTCACCGGCGGTATCTACTATCAGCCTTGCGCCTTTTTCTTTAGCAAGCAATGCTATCCTGGCAAAAATATCTGTTGGTACGCCCGGGGGTATGCTGCCACTGGCTATAATATACTTTACGCCCTTTACCTTTTCAATGGCATTAAGGCAGGCTCGCCATTCATTTTC
>CAISKH010000690.1 GCA_903885865.1 uncultured Mucilaginibacter sp. | reverse complement strand
GCAAGATCTAATGCTCTCTTTTAAAAAAATATTTTTTATCAAATTTAAATTTCGAATATTTCCATCTGCCATTTATTAAATCAATTCGGCTAATGGGGTGGAGAGCATTTCCACGAATAAGATATTTTATTTTAAAATAATCAACTTTTCCATGATCTTCGGAATGCGAATCATCTTTATTTAAAATGATTAAAGTATCTTTTTTAATAGAATATGAATTATGAAAAGTGTAATTTATTTCACAATCATATTCTTCTACTTGGTTGTTTTTAATAAATTTTAGTTTGTCAACGCATCTATCAGATAATTTTACGGTCCATTCGGTATTTACCAACTGGTCACGTAAGAATAGATTAAAACTGAAGAGTACTATTAAAATAATTCTCATACAAACTATATAATATCGAAAGATTTGACAACTTTTAAAAAGTTGTCAAATCTGGTTTAAAACTCCATCTCCAGCAACACCGGGCAATGGTCAGAATGCCTTGCCTCGGGCAAAATGGCTACCCGTTTAATATTATTTTCCAGTTCCTTGCTGGCCATGGCATAATCAATGCGCCAGCCCAGGTTTTTGGCGCGGGCGTTAAACCGGAAACTCCACCACGTATAATTATGCGGCTCTTTGTTCAAATGCCTAAATGTATCTACAAATCCCGACTCTATAAAATTCTCCATCCACTCCCGCTCCTCGGGTAAAAACCCGGATGAATTGGCGTTCGATTTCGGGTTATGAATATCAATCGGGCGGTGGCAAATATTGTAATCGCCGCAAATGATCAGCCGGGGATATTCAACTTTAAGCAGAGTTAGGTACTTGCCAAACTCATCCAAAAACCGGTACTTGAATACCTGCCGTTCATCCCCGCTTGAACCCGACGGGAAATAAACGCTCATAACCGATACCTCATCAAAATCAACCCGCACATTGCGGCCCTCGCGGTCAAAATCGGGTATGCCGCAACCATATTCAATATGGTTGGGGGTGCGTTTGGTAAAAATGGCCGTACCGCTATACCCCTTTTTCTCAGCCGGGAACCAATAATGCTGGTAGCCCAGGGCTTCAACCAGGTGCAGATCGGTCAATACATCGGGCGTAGCCTTAATTTCCTGCAGACAAACCACATCGGCATCGGTAGCCTGCAGCCAGGCCAGCCAGTTTTTGTTGATAGCCGAACGGATACCGTTAACGTTATAAGTGATTATTTTCATACCCCCTCCGCCCCCTAAAGGGGGAACTTTTTTAGTAATTATCGAATGTGTAAATATATAATATTGCTTAATAAAAATGCTAATCACTCCCCCTTTAGGGGGTTGGGGGGCATAATTTATCCAACTGTCTACATTCCCTTTTCTTTAGCAGCGTAACCGTCATAGCCACGTTTTGCAGCGGACGGTCCCTTTCATCTTTTTTTACGGCGGCAATGCGGTCTACCATATCCAGGCCGGTTACTACCTCGCCGTATACGGTATAGTTTTGGTCGAGGTGCGGCACACCGCCAACCGACTTATAAATTGCCCGCTGGGACTGGGGTATTTTACGGTCTTTTAGCTTGGCATGAATTAGTTTATCCAGTTCATCATCGGTAAAGCGCTTGCCTTCAACAATATAAAACTGGCAGCCGCTTGATGCTTTGGTTGGGTTATCATCCCTCGCTGCCGCCAATACGCCCCGTTTATGGAACAAGCTATCATTAAACTCAGCGGGTATGGTATAGCCGACATCGCCGTTGCCCAGCTCGGCGCCGGGTTTATTTTTGCTGGTGTCCCGCGAGTCCGGGTCGCCGCCCTGTATCATAAAGTTTTGTATCACCCTATGGAACAGCGTACCGTTATAAAAGCCTTTGTTGGTTAACTTGATAAAGTTATCGCGGTGCTGAGGCGTTTCGTTATATAAGCGGATGATGCAATCGCCATAAGCGGTACTAATGCG
>CAISKH010000689.1 GCA_903885865.1 uncultured Mucilaginibacter sp. | reverse complement strand
TCGAACATTTTCTGATGAATTAAAACCGAGCCTTTTGCCTGTATGGCAACAACCAGCACAATGCTTAACAGGTCGGGGGTAAAGCCGGGCCATGGCGCATCGGCAATAGTCATGATGGAGCCGTCAATAAAGGTTTCTATTTCGTAATGTTCCTGTGCGGGTATGTAAATATCATCCCCCCTAAGCTCTAATTGTATGCCTAAACGCCTGAACACATCGGGTATCATGCCCAACTCGCTGTAGTGTACGTTTTTAATGGTGATCTCAGACCCTGTCATGGCGGCAAGGCCAATGAACGAACCGATCTCTATCATATCAGGCAGCAGGCGGTGTTCTGTTCCGCCAAGTTTGGTTACACCCTCAATAGTTAACAGGTTAGAGCCTATGCCGCTTATTTTGGCGCCCATGCGGTTAAGCATTTTACATAATTGCTGTAAATACGGCTCGCAGGCTGCATTATATAGGGTAGTAGTCCCTTTTGCTAAAACTGCAGCCATAACAATATTGGCTGTGCCGGTTACCGATGCTTCATCCAATAAAATATAAGTGCCCTGCAGGTTGGAGGCATCTACGTTAAAAAAGCCATCTTTTGGATTATAGTTAAATTGCGCGCCTAATTTTTCGAAACCTAGAAAGTGGGTATCTAAACGCCTGCGGCCTATTTTATCGCCGCCGGGTTTTGGTATGGATGCCTTGCCAAAGCGTGCCAGCAATGGCCCTACTATCATGATAGAACCACGCAGGCTCCCGCCCTTATCCTTAAACAGATCCGACTTGAAAAAATTCTGGTCAATATTCCCCGCCTCAAAACTATAAGTATCATCAGCCAGGCGCTCCACTTTAACGCCCATGTCGCCCAACAGCTCTATCAGCTTATTTACATCCTTTATATCCGGGATATTGCTTATTGTTACCTTCTCATCAGTTAACAATACCGCCGAAAGTACCTGTAAAGCTTCGTTTTTTGCACCCTGGGGGGTTATATTGCCCTTTAGGCGTTTTCCGCCTATTATTTCAAATGCGTTGGTCATATTGGGTTCATTGTTGATAGTTCATGGTTCATGGCAGGAACTATAGCAAAGATTATAAATAAATTTATGATTTATAGTGGATAGTTAAAGGTAATCAAAGCTATTAACTATAAACCATTAATACTTTTTGCCCCCGGTATTGCGGTTACGATTGTTTTGATTGTTGTTATTGCGGGGGTTGTTGTTATTGGTGCGGCCGCCACCACCACCACCGCGATTGTTTTGGTTACTGGTGCGTCCGCCGCCGCGGCTATTATTGTTGCTTTGCGCATGTACCTGCGGGCGGTATTCGATCTTGTTGAGGTTAATGTTTTCATCAACCTTAAGTTCGCCTTTTGAAAGGGCAACCAGGTCGGCCAAAATAGTTTCATCCGCTACCGAATCCTTGTTCCATTGTACATAGGCCATCTTCATAAAATTGGCAACGGCCTGTACCATGTGCCTGCGGCGTTCGGGTTCTTCAATGCTTTTTGCCTTTTCTATCATCAGCTCAATGGTTTTGCCATAGTGCTTGTATCGAATGCGCTGATGCGGGTAACGCAACGGTTCGGGCTTTAGATGTATGGCATCAGGGCTGGGTTTAGGGTAGGGTGAATCTACATCCAACTGGTAATCAGATATGATATGCAAGTGGTCCCATAGCTTGTGCTTAAAATCGGCAACGTCGCGCAAATGCGGGTTTAAAAAGCCCATCAGTTCAATCACTACCTGTGCATAGCGGTTGCGTTCTTCTTTGGTAGGCAGGGCAACAATATATTTTACCATATTTTGTACGTTGCGGCCATATTCAGTCAGGAGTAATTTGCTCCTGGTTGAATTATAATCAAATTGTTCAGGCGTGTTTTGTTGAGCCATGTAATTATTTTTTTAAAGAAAGTTTTAAGTTAGCCGGCGACTTTTTCCTGAATAAATAGGGTACAGGCGGCTAAAATTGAATATTATTGAATTGTAGTACAGCAAATATAGTGCAATAGTTTTAATGTGCAAAATTAGTGATCAGAGATTAGTTAATTAGAGATTAGGGTTTTATGTATAGCTAATGCTTATTTATGCTAATTTAGCTTATTAACTACTCAAGGTGACAGATAAGCAAATTAATATAACTGAAATAGACATCTACCGTTTCAGTATCCCTATGGAACCATTTACCATAGCCACCGGAACTATGGATCATGCGCAAAATGTTTTTATACGGGTGCATACCGATGCCGGGTTTTACGGTGTTGGCGAATGTTCTGCCTTCCCGATGATCGTAGGTGAAACCCAAGACACCTGTTCAATAATGGCGCGCGAATTTGCCAAACTATGGAAGGGGAAGAACGCGCTGGATATTCCCGCCCGTTTGCAGCAGTTGCATGACTTTACTGCGGGTAATACCACCATTAAAAGCGCGTTTGATATGGCTTTGTATGATATTGCAGCCAAAAACGCGGGTTTGCCACTTTATCAATTTTTAGGCGGACAAAAGCGCGAGGTTGAAACGGATATAACTATTGGCATTGGCACGCCCGAAGTAATGGCTCAAAAAGCTGTAGCATTTAAACAATCGGAAGCTACTATATTAAAAGTAAAATTAGGTAAGAACGCGGTGGAAGATGTAGAACGCATTAAACAAATACGTGATGCAGTAGGTGATGAAATGAAAATACGCATAGACGCCAACCAGGGCTGGAGCTTTAACGACGCGGTTTTCGCGCTGCAGGCCCTTGGTAAATACGATATAGAATTTTGCGAACAACCTATGCGTACCTGGTATGATGATAAACTGCCGGAGCTGATGAAACTGTCGCCTGTAAAAATTATGGGCGATGAAAGTATTTATAACCACCATGATGCCCGTAAGCAGATAGACAGCGGATCGTGCCATTATATTAATATAAAGCTGGCAAAATCGGGTGGAATGTTTGAAGCGAAGCAGATACATGACCTCGCCGCCAAAAAAGGCATTCCATGTATGATGGGAGGGATGCTGGAAAGCCGGATTGCATTGAGCGCCAAGCTCCATTTTGTATACGCCAGCCCCAATATTAAATTTTATGATATGGATACCTGTATGCTGGGCCATAAGGTCGATCCGTGCATAGGTGGTGTTACTTATGATGGTTATTTCCTAAACATCAACGACGCGCCCGGCATAGGGGCTGATGCGGATGATGAGTTTTTAAAAAACTGCGGAAAGTTTAGCATTTAGATAATTAGCTCATCTGCAAAATTCAACTAATCTCTAATCTCTATTTCCCACTCAACTCCGCGAAATACTTATGAAACAAGGGTATGGTCTCAATCCCCTTGTAATAATTAAAAATATCATATTTCTCATTGGGCGAGTGCAGGGCATCGCTATCTAAACCGAAACCCATTAATACCGTTTTTATACCTAATTCAGCTTCAAATAGTGCAACAATGGGAATACTTCCTCCTCCGCGC
>CAISKH010000688.1 GCA_903885865.1 uncultured Mucilaginibacter sp. | reverse complement strand
ATGATATTGATGAGCGGCTGACCGAGCAAGGTGCCCCAGACGAGACCGACATCAGATGCGACATGATGATGGGCAACGCTTTGGCGATTTCTAACCTCATTGCCACGCAACAGATCGATCAAACTTCGGCCATCGCCAACATCGCCTACAGCTTCGTCTACGCTTTTGGTAAGGCCATCGGCTTTGAACAGATGGAAGCACTCCGTGGTCTGACTGGCACCTTTATTCGGGACACTCTGTTGCTCAATCCTTGTCTCAATGAATTTGACTACCAGCGGGAGTCAGCTTTCCTTTCGAAGAAGATGAAAGATCATCAGCAGAGCGGTGATGACGATTGGGGTTTCCCTACCTCCAGCCATGTGTTAGCTTATATTTTTAATTAAAAAATCTTAATTATTACGAAGTACGCGGCTGGTTCATTGCTGAAAGCATGTTGCCATATATAGCATTTAATGATGAAAGATTTTTAGCTAACTGGCCCACCTCGTCTTTAAATTGTTTCGAGTCTTCTAACGATTCGTTAAAGTTATGCATGGTTAACGACAGGTTTTGATAAAACTTGTTCATTGATTTTAAATGAGCGCTTGAATCCTGCAGTTCCAGCTCATACACCGCATTTAATGCCGAAAGGTTTTTAGCCAGGTTATTTACCTGATTATGATAGGCTTTTGAGTCAACATTGGTGTTTGCCAGTTCGGCCAGGTTAACCGAGGCTTTTTCGAACGAAGCGCTCAGGTTATCATAACTTACGGTTGCGGCTTTAACCTTTTGTGTAAACGCAACAGTGGCTTCGCCGGCATCAGCAACCTTCGATATGGAGTTTACCTTGTCACCAAAAGTCCTTAAGCCCTCGCCAAGGCTTCCTATTAATTCAGGGCCAATTTTAGCATCGGCCATCATCTTGTCAAGGGCGGCGGTACCGGAGAAATCCCCTCCTGCTTTTAATGATGATTTTGGCAGTTCGCCTACATAATCATCATCCAGTTCTGGGTATATTCTTGTCCAGTCGGTTTCATGCGGCTGTTGCTGAAACCCCAGGATAAAAAACAAGCATGATTCGGCTCCCAGGCCAATGGTTATAAATATAGTTCCATAAGGCCAATGTTGTATTTTAAACAACAAACCTATAATAACAACTGTAGCTCCCCATGAAATAACGTTACCTATTTCAACTTTAAATTTCTTTTTACCGGCCATAGTAATGCGTAAGTTTTTGGTTTATGAATGTAAGCTTATTATCGTGTATCTTTCATGTCACGCCCCTGGAAACTGGTAACACAACGGAAACCGATATATGATTTGGCGGTATCCTGGTATTCATAGGTACGTGAAGAGTTTTGCAGAAAATATCCAATATCTTTCCATGATCCGCCCCTTACCACTTTACGTTTCATTACCTCGGGGTCGCTCTTTTTAGCCTCATAGTTAAATGTTGGCGCCAGGTCGTTAACAAAGGTTGATGCCGAAGGGTCAAATGCTGACGAGGTCCATTCGGCTACATTACCGGCCATATTATATAAGCCATAGTCATTGGGGAAATACGATTTCACTTTTACCGTGTAAGTTCCGCCATCGTCTGAATAATTGCCGCGGCCTGGTTTAAAGTTTGCCAGCAGGCAGCCCTTCGCGTTTTTAATATAAGGGCCTCCCCATGGATAATCGGTACCTATCCTTCCGCCACGGGCGGCATATTCAAATTCACTTTCGTTTGGCAGGTCATACTCTGCCCGTTTCGCCTGGTGTATAGAGTTTTTATAAGCTTCGTTATAACGGGTTCGCCACACGGTAAATGCACGCGCCTGGCGCCAGTTAACACCAACTACCGGGTAGTCTTTAAATGCAGGGTGTGAAAAATAACCCTGAACCATAGGCTCGTTAGCGGCGTACGAAAAATCACTTAACCAAACCAGTGTATCAGGATAAACCGGAATGGTGTCACGCATAATAACATCTGACCGTTTTTTAGTTTTGTCGTTTTTATAATTAGCGGCTGCGCGCCAGTCAATTTTTTCATAATTGTATTTTAACAGGCGCACATCAATTTCATCCCGGTCAAACACACGGTCATCGCCCTGGTACATCATGCCCTGCAGCTTTGTGGCGTTAGGGTTCACTTTCCCTTTTGTAGCGCGGCTGTTCCAGATAGGGTATCTTCTTAGATAGTCCCAGTTGATATATTTTTTACCGGTAGGATTAGCATTCGGTGTTTTGGCATTCGCACCCACATAGTATTTAGGGTCGTTCAAATACGAAGTAATAGCTATCGAATCACGCACCCAATTAACAAACTGCCTGTACTGGCTGTTTGATATCTCGGTTGCATCCATAAAAAATGCAGGTATTGTAACCTGCTTGGTTTGTGCGATCTGGGAATAGGTAATGTCCTGGTCCGTTTGTCCCATTAAAAAAGTACCGCTTGGGATATAAACCATGCCATAAGGGACATCAGACCGTGCAGATTGATGATAGGCAACACCCACTAACTCACCCCGGTCTCCGCCTTTACCGCATCCGCTTAATATCCCAGTAACTAAAATCGTTATTAAAAAGTATACTTGCTTCATTTTTGACAAATCAAAATACGGTTATAAAATATAACACCAAATGACCCCCGAATATATAAAATTTGCCACATCAAATAATAAAAAATGTTTTTTATAATTAAAAAAAACATTTCTTAAACTCAAGGGCAAATTTGTTAACTGTAAGGGCAGGGTGCTATCCAACTACAATTCTTTAAATTACTACTTATAACTGCGCTATCTATGTTAAAGCTTATACGTTAAAAATTGCAAAATGTTACGTGGCCGAAAAATAAATTTGCCGAAAAAACTATTTGTTTACCTGTTTGCAATACTGCTCAATAGCCATTGTCATGGATGGGGCGGCTGGTGTAGGGGCCGGAATATCTAAAATTAACCCTGCTTCTAATACTGCTTTATGCGTTGTTGCGCCAAAAGCGGCTATACGCGTATTGTTTTGTTTAAAATCGGGAAAGTTTTTGTACAGCGATTGTATGCTCGACGGGCTGAAAAAAGCGATCACATCGTAAAAAACCTCAGCCAGGTCAGACAGGTCGCTGCATACCGTACGGAATAACACGGCCGGCGTAAAGTCGTAACCATTCTCCAGCAAAAATTTTTGTGTTTCTTCAGCAGCTACATCCGAGCAGGGGTAAAGAAATTTTTCGCCTGAATGCTTTTTCAGCACTTCGGCAAGGTCTGTCGCGGTTTGTTTGCCAAAGAATATTTTTCGTTTCCGGTACTGTATATATTTTTGAAGATAGAGGGCAATGGTTTCAGAAAGGCAGAAATATTTCATTTCTATCGGCACCTCGAAGCGCATTTCTTCACATATCCTGAAAAAATGATCGGCCGAATTACGGCTTGTAAATATTACCGCTGTGAAATCAGCCAGGTTGATCTTATCCTTTCGAAAATCTTTGGCAGGCACACCCTCAACATGTATAAACGACCTGAAATCGATCTTCAGGTTAAGCTTTTTCGCCAGTTCAGCATAGGGGTTTTTATCGTTTTCGGGCTTTGATAAAGTAACCAATATACTTTTCACCTTTTTCTTTCTATCTTCCAATTCGAGTAGTATAAAACCTAATAATTATATATTCAATGCCTTAATTAAAATTAAAACGGGGCAGATTTCGAGGGCACAAAGATAGATAAATAAATAAAACTTGTGAAATCGAATATTAGAAATAATATTTACGCTGCTGCGCAAATAAAGCCACGTAAAAATTACCACTATTAATAGCAATGCTACTGTTAATAAATAGGGTATATACAACGCTGCAAGCAGGCTAAAACACAAGGTAACCGGCAAAAAAACAAAAGCGATATTAAAATAAGTTAAATATAATATAGATATATATTCGTCTACGAGCTTATGGATATCAAAAATAAAACCGATGAATTTTAACACCAAAAATTTAACAGCAAATAAGATGATGATTACAAATGAAAGCGAAATAAACAACCTGAAGCCGCTTATACTGTAATAAACACCCTTATAGGAAGCCAACTGGTATAAAAAAAGACCAAATGTTAAACCAAACAATAAATACAGGCACGTAAAGGCCCAGAAATTTATCTGCCCTTCTTCTTTACTAGCCAAAGCAAGCGTACGTTTACTATAAAATGACTGGAATACATTTTTTATATCCTTGTTCATTATAATATTCAGTATCGCTGTATACAATAACAAGCCTATTATAATAACAATGATCCATTGGTCGCGGGTTGAGCGAATATGCCCAGTCCTCAAAGTACTTTTTGATCTAAACGGGATATCCAGAAAATAATTTCCCTTATATAGATTTTCCCGAATTACCCTGTCGGTGTACTGTTTTTTTGTAACCGAATCCGGGTATTTTATATAAGCAAAGGCTTGAGAATCTGCAATAAATTTTTTTCTTTCGGCGGCAGCCAGTATAATCGAATCAAGTATAGGGATAGGTTTTTTCTGACCGGGATTTATTATTGTACTCTTACGGACCAGCGAGTCATTTTGCGCATGTGCTGCCAAACTGCCGGTGACAATAAAAAGAAAACAAAAAGTTATAAAACGCACCGCCCGATTAATTTTTTCCAAAAATACCTGAATTATTGGTTGTTTAAGCCTGGAGTATTAAAAAAAGCGCTGTTTACTTAACTGTTACGTCGCGGCACATATTGGGCAATTACCTTAAATTTCTTCTATATTCTTTAACACATAGATCATTCCGGCCGGATAGGCAGCGAATTGCAGCGAGTCAAGATCGGGTTTTAAATTAGGTACCGAAATTTCAAGGTTCTTTTGTTGAAAGGATGCCGTTTTTCCGTTCAGTTGGGTTTTTAAGGGTTGGCCGGTGTCTTTGTTGTCTACTATCATTTTCAGCAAATTACCTTTGGGCAGTATTTTAACAGACTGCCCGATAAAAGGCTTGTCGCCCAGGTTCAATATTCTAATTGCTGCCGTATTCATAAACAGCACTTCGTCTTTTTCATTTATGCCAATTACTGCATCAGGCATTTCTTTTATCAATGCGTTTATCCTTAATTCACCTGCAAAAATTCTTGTATGATCCGTGTTTTCCCATTTATCAAGCCTTGCAGCCATCGTGTTAAATTCATTGGCTAACTCAGCAAACTCGTCGCCTGTTTTAAAATCCAGCCGGATATCATAATTTCTTTGACTGATCTGATGTATGCCATTTCTAAAACGGTTAAGCGGGTTAAGTATAAAACCGGGGAAATTAGCTATGAAAATAAAAAGAATAAAAAAGGTAATAAACCCTATTCCTTCAAGGTACAGGGTCGCCCTGGTTACCGTTGATCGTATCGTGTTATTTTTTAGCACAATAGCCTGCAGGTTTAACCCATCGATCCTTTTCAACAGCAAACGGATATTTCTTTCGGCTTCCAGTTGCTGACTTAAGCCCGACGAAGGGCTGGTAAGTACGTCAAATGCTTTACGTACACCACCAGTAGCCTCGTTTTCGCCATGTTCTGTTATATTTTTTTCCTGTTTTTTTTGCGCATTGTCAAATGTTGCTGATGCTGCGGGTGTCAGCGGCAAATCGTGCTCATCCAAAACCGAACGCATATCCCTGGTAAAGGTTAATGTTTCGTAGTTATTCTTTAAAGCGATATTGGAAGTTTCAGATAGCTGTTCAATGTAATATAGTGAAACCACGCCAAAAAGAAGTATGACGATAAACAATAATCCAAATCCTAAAAGAAGTTTATTCTTGATTTTCATAAGGCTTTGATTTAACCGGTTAATACGCTTTTATAATTCAGGCAAGAAATTAAGTAGGATAAATATAAGAACAATGGATGATAATTTTGGTTGAAAATTATATTATATAATTGAGAATCAACTAAAAGGCTTCCGGTATTCATTTGGAAAGACAGAGTGAGGCAAATTCCTTATTTTTGCACCAATGGCAGGTATTTATATACACATTCCTTTTTGCAAACAGGCTTGCCATTACTGCGATTTCCATTTCAGTACCTCTTTAAAATATAAGGATGAGCTTTTACAGGCGCTGGTAAAAGAGATACAATTGCAAAAAGATTACCTGCAGGGCGAAACCATTGAAACCATTTATTTTGGTGGGGGTACGCCATCCCTGCTGGAATCCGGCGAAATAAATTTGTTATTAGATACCATTACCGGTTTACATACTGTTGATATCAACGCCGAAATTACTTTAGAAGCCAACCCTGACGACCTTGACAAAGCT
Source organism: uncultured Mucilaginibacter sp. (assembly GCA_903885865.1). Taxonomy (GTDB): domain Bacteria; phylum Bacteroidota; class Bacteroidia; order Sphingobacteriales; family Sphingobacteriaceae; genus Mucilaginibacter. The sequence goes on along the minus strand of CAISKH010000688.1, from coordinate 1,660 downwards.
AAGTTACAGGCATTGCGCCAAACCCCGGTTAACCGCTTAAGTATTGGTATCCAATCGTTTTTTGATGATGACCTGCAATGGATGAACCGCGTGCATCGCGCCAATGAAGCCGAGGCATCAATAAAACGGGCGCAGGATATAGGGTTTGAGAATATTACCGCGGACCTGATCTATGGCTATCCCCTGCTAAGTGCACAAAAATGGAAATACAACCTTGATAAAACTTTTGAGTTAGATGTGCCTCATGTCTCAGCTTATTCCATGACAGTTGAACCACGTACCGCGCTGGCATCGTTCATCAGCAAAAAAAAGCAGCCCGCCATGAACGAGGGCCAAAGTGCCGACCAATTTAACTTGCTGATGGATGCTATGGCGGCAAAAGGTTTTGAGCATTACGAGATCTCAAACTTCTGCAAGCCGGGGCATTACTCCAAACATAATTCAAACTATTGGCGGGGGGTGAAATACCTGGGCATCGGCCCGTCGGCACACGCTTATAACGGCGAAACAAGGCAGTGGAATATTGCCAATAATGCCAAATATATTCATGCTATTCAAACCAATAGCCTGCCTGCTGAAATGGAGATCTTATCTGAAGCTGATCTCTTAAACGAGTATATCATGACCTCGTTGCGTACCATGTGGGGGCTGGATATGAATAAGCTAAACGCTATCGCGGCAGCATCGGCAAATGTACTGATCAAAGCTGCGCAGCTCTTTTTTGATAAGGGTTGGATAACTCAACAAAACAACATCATTTACCTCACCCAAACCGGTAAATTATATGCCGACCATATAGCATCAGGGTTATTTTTTTAGGCGCGTACTTACGCATTTATAATCCCATTGGTTTTAAAAAAACCTACAACTTCAGGCTATTAGAAATATAAAACCGCTGGTAAAAACTTTGCGTATCTCCCCAAAAACAACATTAAAACAACATGAAAAAATTAATTATTTCGGCCCTTGCTTTAGTAGCTATCGCAATTGCGCCAAACACTTACGCTCAAACCAAAATGGTTGGCGGCGCGGCTATGTATCCTACCAAAAACATTGTAGAGAATGCCGTAAATTCAAAAGACCATACCACTTTGGTTGCCGCCGTTAAAGCTGCAGGTCTGGTTGAAACATTAGAATCGGCGGGCCCGTTTACCGTATTTGCGCCAACTAATGAGGCGTTCGACAAATTACCTAAGGGAACTGTTGAAACCCTGGTAAAACCCGAGAATAAAGCTACCCTTACCAAAATTTTAACTTACCATGTTGTTGCCGGCCGTTTAAGCTCAGCCGACCTGTGGGCAAAAGTTAAGGCAGGTAATGGTAAAGCCGAATTAAAAACAGTACAAGGCGGTACGTTAAACGTGATGGCCGAAGGTAAAAAACTATACCTGGTTGATGAAAAAGGCGGCAAATCATGGATAACTATTGCCGACGTAAATCAAAGCAACGGTGTAATACATGTAATCAATACCGTGGTAATGCCGGGGTAATTTAGTTTGCAGTTATCAGTTTGCAGTGTCCAAAAAAAGCCCCGTGTTTAACAGCACCGGGCTTTTTTGTCAGTAAAATATCAAAAACAATACGGCGACATGATGCCTTTATTCATTTAATTACCTTTGTTTGTTAATTAATTGTGAATATGGGCATTATTTTAACCCCT
>CAISKH010000687.1 GCA_903885865.1 uncultured Mucilaginibacter sp. | reverse complement strand
GCCACCAACTTTGTAATTAACGGCGAGTATATCCGTAAGGGCTCGTTTACCTCGAAGGTTGACACTAAGGCCAGCGGCGCCAGCAGTATTGATATTAAGGTTACCAACCTTATGCTGAGCAAACCGGGCCGTGCTATTGTTAGCGGCACCGCTACCATTACCATAAGCGGTACTTCGGCCAAGGGCACATTTAGCTATACCGGTACTATTACATTTACCGGCGGCACCTCGGCTAAGTTAACTGTTGGTACTGTATTGTATTATATTAACCTGCTTGATGGTACTTTTCATAAGTAATAGGTTATTAAGTTAGCAGTTATAAGTTTGCAGTGAGCAGGGACTACTGCTAACTAATAACTGCCAACTACAAAAACGCCCCAATACCGGGGCGTTTTTGTTTTTAATCAGCATTAAGTCAAAAAAAATAACGATGGGGCTATGCAAACATTTTTATCGTTATAATCTTATATTTGTAGCTTTATTAATAAGAATTTAACAAGATGGAAGAATTAATCCGTTTAGTGTTTATAATAATTGCCATCCTGTATATCGTCAGGGCCATTGTGCGCTGGTTATTGCCTATGCTTTTCCAGGGCATGGTAAACAAAGCGCAGCAGCAACAGCAAAATCAGCAGCAAAATTATAAAACGCGCCAAAAACCAACCTCCGGCATCAAGGTTGATTATGTGCCCGAAAATAAAAAAGGCAAATTTCCCGACAGTGAGGGGGAGTTTGTTGATTATGAAGAAGTAAAATAAAATGATACCCGGCGGCGATATATTTAAGCCCAGGCGGAGGTATGGTAATATGCCGGGGCCTATTTTGCTTATTATTACCAACTATGTGGTATGCTGTGCCTTATTTACACTGGTTACTAAAACAACCTGGTTTTTTTGGACGGTATTGATACTTCTTTCCGTATATAATTACTATAATATCCGCCGTAACCGTGAAGAATATAACAAGACAAATATTATCGCATCCTGTATCAGCGCTGTTGGGCTGGTGCTGATATATTTCATTGCCAGTAACGGTTTATAAAACCTTTATAACATATAATTCCTAATCTCCCGCAAATTTCTATTTTTGAGCATTAATTATTATCCACTTTAATAAACTCAGAATGAGTAACTGGTTTAAACGCAACGGCATTCACTTTGCCATTGCCGGAATTTTTTTAGTGTTATGCTTTCTATATTTTACGCCTGCCTTCCAGGGAAAAACTTTAGGGCAGGCTGATGTAACGGGCGCGCAATCGGCCGCCACCGAAATAAATGCCTACAAGGCCAAAGACACCACCATATTGTGGACCAACCAAATATTTGGCGGTATGCCGGCGTTCCAGCTTTGGGCGCCTTATAAAGCCAATATAACCACGCATATTATTCATGCACTAAAAGTTGTTTTCCCCAACCCTATTGATACGGTTTTACTGTTATTGTTGGGCGCTTATTTTCTGTTCATCGTATTAAAGCTCAATCCGTGGCTGGCCGCGGCCGGGGCCATTGCTTTTACGTTCTCGTCCTATAACATCATTTACCTGGTGGCGGGGCACTCTAACCAGGAGTATGCTATTGCGTTTTTCGCGCCTATACTGGCCGGTATCATCCTAACCTTGCGGGGTAAATATTTATTGGGAGGATCGCTTACCGCGCTTTTCCTGGCTATGGAGATCAGGGCAAATCATATACAAATGACTTATTACCTGATGCTGGCCGTATTGATACTGGCAGGTATTGAGTTATACCATGCTATTAAAACAAAAACAGTTCCTGCTTTTTTAAAATCGTTGGCATACCTGGGTGGCGCATTATTATTGGCTGTTGCGGTAAATGCATCGATACTATGGAGCACCTATGATTATGGGAAAGAAACAACCCGCGGGCAATCAAATTTAACCCAGCATACTACCGAACCCAGCACGGGTTTATCAAAAGAGTACGCTTACCAATGGAGCCAGGGCATAGGCGAATCTCTTACTTTTTTAGTTCCTAATGCCTATGGCGGCGGATCAGGAACTGAGGCGCTTGACCAAAACTCGGAAACGGCAAAAGTCTTTATAGCTAAAGGAGCCAATGAGGACCAGGCAGTGAAAACAGCCAACCAAATAGCCGGTGGCGGCATACAGGGCCTGGGCACCTACTGGGGCAATAAACCCAACACCAGCGGCCCCTGGTATTTTGGGGCGGTAATTTGTTTCCTGTTTGTATTGGGGTTATTGATCGTTAAAAACCGCATTAAATGGTGGCTGCTGGCCACGGTGGTATTAACTATGCTGCTTTCTTTCGGCGGTAACTGGCCCTATGTATCCGATCTTTTCTTTAACTACTTCCCGCTTTACAACAAGTTCAGGGCGGTTGAATCAATATTGACGGTAACAAGCCTTTGTTTCCCGATACTGGCCTTCCTGGCCATCAAGGAAATTATTGACGCGCCCGATAAGGCGGTACTATTTAAAAAACTAAAACTCGCCCTTTATATTACCGGCGGGTTACTGTTATTGCTGATCGTATTGCCCGATCTTTTATTAAGCTTCAGGACAACCGACCAGGCCGCAGGCGTAACCGCGCTTACCCAAGCTTTGAACAATGATAATGGTTTGGCGACAAGCGTATCAAGCGCTATAGTAAAGGACAGGATAGGCCTTGAACGCGCCGATGCTATCCGTTCATTAATATTTATAGCTATTGCTTTCGGTATATTATGGGCGTTTATTAAGCATAAGATCAATGTTACCGTCCTGTCGGTAGCTTTCCTGGCTTTAATATTAATTGATATGTGGCAGATAGATAAGCGTTACCTGAAGGACGAGAATTTTACCGAAAAGCAGGAATCGAACCAGCCGCAGCCAAGGGAGTTTGAACAAATCATATCCAGTAATCCTGACCCTGATTTCCGGGTATTTGATGCAACTGCAACTATTAAGTATGATATGTTTAATCCCTTTTTCCATAAATCATTTAGCGGATACTCTGCGGCAAGGCTAAAACGTATTGATGAATTGATTGATAACCAGTTTACCAAAACCCTTAATCATGATGTTTTGGATATGATGAACGTTAAATATATCATCTTTGCCGATCCTAAAACACAGGCTTCCAGTATGCATATAAATCCAACCGCATGCGGCCATGCCTGGTTTGTAAAAAGCGTTAAATATGCCAAAAATGCCGACGAGGAAATGCTGGCCATCAGCAGTTTCTCTCCTAAAGACGAAGCTATTGTTGATAAACAATACAGTAGCTTGATTGATATTAAAGCGGTAAAAGGCGGGGTTGATACCAGTGCCATTATAAAACTAACACATTATAACCCGGACGATATGGTTTATACAACCAGTTCATCCTCATCACAAATAGCCGTATTTTCAGAAATATATTATAATAAAGGCTGGAAAATGTTTATCGACGGCAAAGAAACTCCTTATTTCCGTGCTGATTATCTGTTACGTGCGGCGCAGATCCCGGTAGGTAACCATACAGTAGAATTTAAATTCCACCCGGTATCCTATTACGCAGGCGAAGATATCTCGCTGGCCGGCTCTGTTTTGCTTGTACTGGCGCTGGGGTATGCGGGGTACGCGGAGAGTAAGAAAAAGAAGACAGCTTAATAAAAAAAGGGCGACACGATATTCGTGCCGCCCTTTTTTTATTTCCTAACATCAATCATTCGTCCGCCTGTTCTTCAGCCAATACCATCCCAAATTAAAAGCAATAATTATATGGTTAAAAACAGTTGGCAGTAAGCCATTGTGGCGTCGCATAATATCAAAGCGCTCGGCCAGGCTTTGGCGATGCCTGAGTTTCGACATCCCACCTACCTTATATTTGGCAACATATTGGTTTACGTTAACTATTTTTTTTGCTTTCTTAACGGCGCGAAGTATCCAGTCAATATCCGCGCTTAAGTGGTACTTTCGGTTATAAGGTTCAACCGACGAGCGTTTGATGTAAATAGCCTGGTGGCTTACAGTCATGCCATATTTAAAACTTCTCCAGTTAAGATCAGCAGGCGCGGCGTGCCTGCGCCGGCCCAGGTTATTTCCTTCCTCATCCATCATTTCTGTTTCGCCATAATAAATATCTGCGTCATTCGCAGTGGCAAAAACATGGGTAACAGTTTTGGGCGAATAAAACTCATCGCCCGAATTCATGAATAAAACATAGTCGCCCGTTGCAACAGACAACCCTTTATTCATAGCATCATAAATACCTTCATCCTTTTCGCTGATAAGCTTTGTAATGTGGCCCCCGTATTTTTCTAATACCTGCAAAGTGCCATCAGTGGAGTGCCCGTCAACCACTATATATTCAATACCAGTATAGGTTTGTCCCGTTACCGAAAGCAGGGTACGCTCCACATCGTTCACATTATTGTAAACTACGGTTATAACCGATAATATGGGCCTGCCTTCGCTCATTTACTTAATATTGATTGATAAACCTCCATATATTGTTGGGCAACTTTTCCATTGGTATAGTTATCCAGCACTTTTTGCCGCGCCTTTGCCTCCATTACTGTGGCATTTGCCGGGTGTAATACTTCATGCAACCCTTTAGCCAGGTCGGCGCCCGACATCAATTCGGCCAAATAACCATTTTGCTGATGATCTACCATTTCAGGTATTCCCCCGGTATTAAAAGCCACCACCGGCGTTCCGCAGGCTAAGGCTTCCATAACGGTATTGGGTAAGTTATCTTCTAATGACGGGGTTATATACACATCAGCCATACTATATATTTCAGCTAAATCCTGTTGCGAACTGATCAATTTAAGCTCATGCACACGGAAAGGCAGTTGGCTCACATCAAAATGCTTGTTTTTCCCGAATATCACCACCTCTATAGCTTCGGTTTGGGGATAATCTTTGTTCAAAATAGTTAAGGCGTCCACTAAATAAGTTATCCCTTTGCGCTTGTCGTTTATATTGGCAGCGCCAAATAAAATTATTTTTGCCGCGGGGTCAATGTTCCATTTTTTCCGCGCGCGCGATTTATCCTTTGGAGAAAAAACATCAATATCAATAGGATTAGGGATCGATTCGATACGGAAATTTTTTATCAAAGCGCTTTGTTTGGCAACCCCTGCCAGCCATTTGCTGCAGGTTACAAACGTGATGTTTTTAGCGCCCGTGTACATTGCCGCTTTACGCAGCCATCCATCGTGCGAAATATCGTTTTCGTCCGGATCGCGCAAAAATGGGCAATTGCCACATTGGTTGGTAAAGTGATTACAGTCTCCGGCATAATGACAACCACCGGTGAACGCCCACATATCATGCAGCGTCCATATTATAGGTTTGCCTGTATCAATTAATTCTTTCAGGTCATTAATAGAAAGGAAGCCTGAGTTTGTCCAGTGCAGGTGTAAAATATCGGCATTAGCTACTAACGGCTTGTTTTTTATGTTGGTTCCGGCATTAGCTGTTGAAAACGCGAACCGTACCGACTTATCTTTTTCCTGAAAAAACAGGAAGGGCAAACGCTCATATAAACGATTAATATCCGCCTTCAGGCGGCTAATAAAGTTCTTTGTTATGCCCTCAACCCTATCGTTGTTTGTTTTTTTTTGCTGAACCAGCAACTTCGCATCAACGTTTTGCGAAACAAGCGCATTCAACAGGCGCAAACAGGCCACAGGGGCCCCGCCGCCGGCATCAGAAGTGTTGATCAAAGTAACTTTCATTATCACAAGTATAGCAATAAAGCTGAAAGACTAAAGCACAAAGCTCTGTATTAAACTCATTAAATGCTTTGGGCTTTCTGCTTTTCGCTTTCTGCTTATATTATGCCGAAAAACTTTACTTTTGATCATTCAACCAAAAGCGCTGCAATAAACATGAATATATTTGCTTACTTATTCCAGGATTGGCAATCAAACCGGAGAAATTTTAAGGGGCAGCTTGTTTTATTTTTATTCAGGCTGGTGTCATTGATCAACCGGTCAATGATAGCCAAAATCATCTTTATACTGTACCTGGTGTTTTACTGCTACTTTGTTGAATGGGTTTTAGGTATTGAACTGCCCCGAAAATTAAAAGTTGGCAAAGGCTTAACCTTATTTCACGGGCAAGCATTGGTAATTAACCAGGG
>CAISKH010000686.1 GCA_903885865.1 uncultured Mucilaginibacter sp. | reverse complement strand
CTCGTCCTGAAATAGGTTTATTAAAGTGATTCACAAAAGTGATTCATGCCAATTTTTCAAAAACGGCCATAATTACATAAACAATTTATTTCCAATTATTTATCTCTATTTAATTAAAGTTTTTGTACTGATTCAGGGTGATTCACTCCCTTTTTGCAAAGTTCTTTATTTCAGTAGGTTACAGGCAAAAAGTGATTCATGTGATTCAAGTGATTCACTATTTTGTGAATCACCTACACCCGCTTATCAATAAACTTTACCGCCTTACGCACCGATTCGGGGAACTGTATTTTTTGCAGATGCTCCACCGTAACGTAACTCACATGTGGACTTACCCGCAGCCTGGCCTGTAAATAGGCCCTTATGCGGTTATCGCAAGCCTTGCTGTCATCCAGCGGTAGCAGGTGCAGTAAAACTTCGTCTGTACCTATCTCGTTGGAGTATACCTCAACCACAAAATCAAGCACTTCATCCATTTCATTCAGCAGGTCAAACAGCGCGGGCGGGTATAGCGTAGTGCCTTTAAACTTGATCATCTGCTTTTTGCGCCCAATTATCGGTGATAAGCGCAGGCTCGTGCGGCCACAGGCACAGGGTTCGTCATTATACATACAAATATCACCTGTTTTATAGCGCAGCAACGGCATACCCTCTACCCCTAAGGTAGTGATGGTTAGCTCGCCGGGTGTATTGGCCGGCACCTGGTTGTTATCTTCATCCAGCAGTTCGGCAATTACCAGGTCGGGTTGCAAATGGCCACCCCTGCCCTCGCTGCATTCGGTAAACGCGGTCTGCATTTCGGTAGAGGCATAAGTTGAATACAGTTTTATATCCCAGCTTTCGGTTATCTTCTTACCTAATATATTTAAGGAAAAATCAGTGTCGCGGATATTCTCGCCTATACAAATAGCCTTTTTTACCGATGTTTTGTTGAGATCGATATGATAATCCTTTGCAAACTGGATCAGCTTCAATATAAACGATGGCACGGCAACTATAGCGGTAGGGTTTAACCTTTGGATGGTCTCGATCTGCATAGAAGGCACCCCCGGCCCCAACCGAATGATGCCAGCCCCTAACTTACGCAAACCCGAATAGTAGGCTATACCCGCCATAAACTGCCTGTCGAGTGTAAGCATCAACTGGTAAATATCTTCGGGCTTTCCATCCGCGCAAGCAAAGGAGTTGTATTCGTTTGTTGTTAGCCTGCTCAGGTCATTTTCCGTTAGCGCGATAGTAACCGGGCTCCCTAACGTGCCTGAAGTAGAGGCATACTCAATTACCTTATCCCTGCTTACACATAAAAAATCATCATTACGCTGTTGCAGGTCCTCCTTAGTGGTAGTGGGTATAGATGAAAGGTCCTCAATGGTTTTTATTTGGGTGATATCGATTTGGTTCTCCGCAAACATCTCCCGATAAAACGGTGAATGCAGGTTCAGGTACACTAACAATTGCTGTAGCTTTTGCTCCTGATCTGTCTTCACTTTTTCTTCTATAATTGTTAAACTCATACTATTTGACAATCACAAATAAACCAAAAATAGATGTCATTTTTAACAATAATCAAAAAGTCTCCCCTACCGGGGGAGATTTAGAGGGGGCTGTGATTTAAAAAAATCCCATATAACCTGGCAAGCGTCAAGGTTACGCGTGGTTTTGCCAATAATAAATTTGGGGAAATATTGCCAGCCCCCCGGCCAGGTATGGCCGCCGTTATTTATGGTATAGCTTATCACTTTTAACCCGTTGGATGGGTTACTGTACTCTTCTTTCGTGATAGTTGTCCCATCATGCGCGTCATCGCGAAATTGGGTAACAACCGGGTTTGGATCGCATTTATTTACTTCTACCCACTTTTTTATAATAGCGGTATGCGAGTAAATGCCCTTGCCAAACACTTTTCCGCCATTGTAGGATACAATAGGGTCCTTAGTGCCATGCATATATAGCACCGGCATGGGGTTTTTAGGGGCATAACCGGCACCAACATCTAATGTAGCAGCTACCACAGCAATAGCTTTTATGCGATTGTGCAACTGGCAGGCTAACCGCGTAGTCATAAAGCCGCCGTTTGATATACCGGTAACATATACCCTTTCGGGGTCAGCATTATAGGTTTTTATGATATAGGTGATCAACTGATCAATAAATTTCACATCATCAATTCGGTTAATGTCGGCACCATCATGCCACATACGTTTTGATGACGGGCAAACTACTATAAACTTTTCTTTATCGGCAATCGGCCTGAAATCGGCCAGGTGGAACATTCCTTTCGGGCTTGCAAAACCACCATGCAGTGAGATTACCAAAGGCATTTTTTCTGAGGATACAGGTATATAGGTTACAAATGACCGCTTAACGCCATCAACCAGCATATATTCGTTTATCTGCCGGGATGATTGCGCATACAAAGATGAGTTTGTAATTATTGCAGACAAAATGATAAGCAACCGTATATATTTTATTTGAAATACCATTTTACACTATAAACGTTAATTTTATTGTGATAGTTTTATAACGATAGTGTAACCAGGTAAAACTGTTTGCCTGTTTTACAGTTATATTGATAACTAACTTATTACTATAAACGTAAGATCATGAAAATTATTAAAGTATTATTAACTGTTGTTATTGCTGCCTGCACATTTGCATTGGCCGAAGCACAGATAAGGCTACCACCGCCTCCTCCGCATCCGCCGCCGCCACATATTAATTTACATTTGCGCACACCACCGCCGCCGCCTGCCCCACCGGGGATTGGAAGGCCAACCATTACTGTTCGTGGACGCGCAACTGGGCGCAGGCATTATTATTACAGGCATGGTGTAAGGCATTACCGCCGGTACTAATAAAAAAAGAGCCGCTCATTTTATGGATGAAGCGGCTTCTTTTCAACCGTAAACCCAAACCAAATTTTCTTTATGCTGATTTTTTGCGATTATTATTAAATGATGCCTCATAAACAGTATTAATGATGTCATCGGCAATAAATGTACCCGACAAATTACGATCCACATGATCATAAACAATTTGCCTGTCGGTATTTATTACATACACAGCCAATAAAGGAACATTTACATCAATTCCAGAAAAGCTGTTCCAGGTAGGGTCGCTTTCTGAATACACCCTGAATTTTTCTGCTATCACGTTATTAATATCGTGATAAAACACTAACGATAAACTATGCTCCCAGGTAATTTTAGCCAATTGCTCATCTCCTGCTTCGGCAGTCAGTATTAACAAATTTCCACCATTTGCTTTTATTTCGCTT
>CAISKH010000685.1 GCA_903885865.1 uncultured Mucilaginibacter sp. | reverse complement strand
TGAATGGTTGGCGGTAGTTTTAATAACCGCAGGTAATTAGTAACCGTCGACCGGTTTTTACTTACCCGCTCGCCCAGTTCTTCCTGTTTTAAATTACATTCATCAAGCATACGCTGAAAGCTTAAAGCAACCTCTATAGCGTTCAGGTTTTCACGCTGAATGTTTTCTATGAGCGCCATCTCCAGCATTTGCTGGTCGTTAGCGGTACGCACATAGGCGGGGATGTGGGTTAGCCCCGCAATTTTCGACGCGCGCAAACGGCGCTCGCCCGATATCAGCTGGTAGTGGTGCGCGCTAACGCGCCGTACTGTAATGGGTTGAATAAGCCCCTGTAATCTTATAGAATCGGCCAGGTCGGCCATTGCCTGCTCATCAAAATTACTGCGGGGCTGAAACGGGTTAACTTGAATTTCTGATAGCTTTATCTCGTTAACAGAACCCAGACTGTTACCCCCCGAAGTTGAGCTTACATTATTGTCCCGATAGCTATCGGGATTTTTTTTATAGGGCAGCACATCTTCCGAGTCGTTTAACAGTGCGCTTAAACCCCGTCCTAAAGCATTTCTTTTTTCTGCGCTCATGTTATACGGTTTCTGTTGTTGCCCTTAGTTCGTCTTTTATCAAACCATTTTTACGTATAATTTCGCGGGCCAGGTTTAAATAATTTATAGCGCCTTTGCAGGTTGCATCGTGCATAATTACCGATACGCCAAAGCTTGGCGCCTCGCTTAAGCGCGTATTGCGCTGTATAATGGTTTCAAACACCATATCTTCAAAATGGTTTCTAACCTCTTCAACCACCTGGTTTGATAAGCGCAGCCTTACATCATACATGGTTAACAAAATACCCTCTATTTCAAGGTCGGGGTTCAGTCGGTTTTGTACTATCTTAACCGTATTTAGCAATTTACCTAATCCTTCGAGCGCGAAATATTCGCATTGCACAGGTATTATCACCGAGTCGGCAGCGGTTAAAGCATTGATGGTGATGAGGCCTAATGAGGGGGAGCAATCAATAATAATAAAATCATACTCATCGCGGATTTTATTAAATACTTCCTGCATTTTGTATTCGCGGCTTTCCAGGTTTATCATTTCTATTTCGGCCCCTACCAGGTCAATATGCGCCGGCAGCAGGTCGAGATTCGGGGTTTCGGTTTTTATGATGGCATCGTGCGGGTCAACCTGGTTAATAATGCACTCGTAAATGCTGTTTTTTATATTGCGCGGATCAAAACCGATACCCGATGTGGCGTTGGCCTGCGGGTCGGCATCAACTAATAATGTACGGTATTCTAATACGGCTAAACTCGCGGCCAGGTTTATAGAGGAAGTGGTTTTACCTACACCGCCTTTTTGATTTGCTAATGCAATAATTTTACTCATGCTGTCTGTTCAAAATTTTTAACAGTGGTTATAACAACGAAAAATAGAAATATAAATTTCTAACTTCGGAAAAGTTTTTTTGATAGGTGCCAAGATACATATTTAAACAATTGAGAAATCCACAGCTTTAGGTAATTTACAAACATATTATGTATGAATTATTGAGTTATTGAATTATTGATTTTTTTGTCGTCAAATTATAATTCATTAATTCAATAACTCATTAATTCAATAATTAAACATGATAACCATCATATCAGCAACCAACCGGCCCGGCAGTTCAACGCTTAAGTTAGCCCGGTATTACCAAAAAAAATTACAGGAGAAAGGTACGGAAGCGGGGTTGATATCCCTGTCGCAATTGCCGGCTAATATAATTGAGACCGACCTGTATGGTAAAAGAAGCGCGGAGTTTCAAAAAATACAGGATATAGTTACCGCTACCGACAAGTTTTTATTTGTGATACCCGAATATAACGGCAGTTTCCCCGGCGTGTTAAAAGTATTTATGGATGCCTGCTCGTTGCCCGAGAGTTTTTACGAAAAGAAAGCCGCGCTGGTTGGCGTCTCATCGGGCAGGTATGGCAATATACGGGGCATTGACCATTTTACCGGGGTTTGCCACTATTTGCACCTGCATACTATGCCCTTAAAAATCCACATCTCTGATATAAAAAACGAGCTAAATGCAAGCGGCGACCTGTTTAAAGCTGATACGGTAAAGTTTACCGATGAGCAAATGGAGAAGTTTATTAAGTTTTGATTTCACTGATTGATCAGACTAATCACTAATTAACTAATCTCCAATCTCTAACCACCATTAATCAGCTTCGCCATGCCAAATGCGGCGGCGGCCAGCGCGCCAATTATTAATACTTTGAGCGCGCCCGCGATGAGTGGCTGGCCGGTTACCTTACTTTTAAAATACCCGAAAACAAACAGGCATATCATGGTAATGATGCACGAATAATATAAAGCTGTTTGTGAATTGGCTATAAAAAAATAAGGCGACAAGGGAATAATGCCCCCCACTATATATGAAACACCAATAGTAACCGCGCTTTGGGTGGCGCGGTTGGCCTGCGGTTCTTCCAGTCCCAGTTCATAACGCATCATAAAGTCGACCCATTTATCTTTATCCTTTGCCATTTCATCGGCTATTTGGGTTTGCAGGGCAGGCGAGAGGCCAAAGCTGGCGAACACTTCTTTTACTTCGGCTTTTTCCTGTTCAGGTACGCGTTCAACCTCGTCGTATTCCCGTTTTAACTCGGCGGTATAGTGGTCGGCTTCGGTGCGGCCCGCTAAAAAACCGCCCAGGCCCATTGCTATGGAGCCTGCTACAATTTCGGCTATACCCGCTGTAATTACGATTGTCGATGAATTGATGGCCCCGCTTAACCCAGCCGCCAAAGCGAATGGGACGGTTAGCCCGTCGGACATGCCGATAACAATATCGCGGATGGTATCAGAGCTTTTTAAATGATGTTCGTGATGCATGTTTAAATGTACCTGCATTAAATCATATTCACAACATAATTTACAATTTATCATTAATCTGAATAGGGGAATAGGCAATGCTAATTGTCAAACAAAAGCTATGTGATTGCAATTCAGTAACTTATTTATTACGTATCTAATATCTTACAAACAGATTTTGTTCTTTTATTAACGAAAAGGTTATTTTTGATTAATCTAAATTCAATTAAAGTGCCTAAATTATACCCGACCCTTATTTTAATTTTTGCTGTTGGCACTATGGCCAGCGCGCAAAAAAAAGCAAAAACCGACACGCTAAAAAAAGATAGTACCTTAAGTACGGTAACCATCAAAGGCTACCTGTCTGATCAACCTATGTTGAGCGTGCCTGCTTCTGTAAGCGTATTAACACCCGATCAGTTAAAAATGCAGCCGGGCAATTCCCTGGTACCCGCTATGAATACCATACCGGGTGTTCGTATGGAAGAACGGTCGCCGGGCAGTTATCGCCTGGCCATACGCGGCAGCGAGATACGGTCACCGTTTGGTGTGCGCGATGTGAAGGTGTATTTTGATGAAATACCTTTAACCGATGCCGGGGGTAATACCTATTTACAGGCTATTGATGTAAACAGCATTAACAGCATTGAAGTTTTAAAAGGCCCTGATGGCAGTCTGTTTGGCGCCAACACCAGCGGGGTGGTTTTAATCAACGCCATTAACCCTTATGCCGGTAATTTTGCCTGGGTGGGAATGAATGGAGGTACCTATGGCCTATATCATGAAAACGCAGCAGTGCAAAACCAAACGGGCAATAATTTACTTAACGTAAACCAATCCTACCAAAAATATGACGGCTACCGCAAAAACAGCGCGACGCATAAAGATTATTTTCAACTGGAAGACCGGTTAAAATATGCAGATAACGACCAGGTAAAGTTTTTGGCATTTTACTCCAACCTTTATTATCAAACCCCCGGAGGGTTAACTTTAGCCCAGATGCAGGCTAACCCGTCCGACGCCCGGCTTGCCACTAAAACATCCCTGAGCGCCCAGGACCTGAAAGCGGCAGTGTTTGATAAAACAGCGCTTGCCGGTGTGGTGAACGAACTGCATATAACCAATAACCTGCGCAATGTATTTACCATATTTGGTACGCATGTTGACTGGACAAACCCCTCGTTCACTACCTACGAGCACCGTAATGAGAATACTTTTGGTTTACGCACCTATTTTGAATTAGCCTCGGGCCAACCGCAAGCAGATGTTAACTGGAAACTGAACCTGGGCGGCGAATGGCAGCAAACCAACTCGTCTGTGAGCGATTATGGCAATAACCATGGCGCGCCTGATACCACGCAAACGCAGGATTACATTCATACCAACCAGCATTTTATTTTTACCCGGTTCGAGGGGCACTTTTATAAAAACCTACAGGTAGAGGCCGCTTTAAGCTTAAACAATTACAGCTACCAGTTTTTAAATATCTATCCGCTTAAACAAACAGGTTTTACCAACAGGCCGTTCAATACTGAATTGATGCCAAGGTTGGCCCTGTCGTACACAATAACCAGCGATTTTATCTGGAGGGCATCAGTAAGCCGCGGATATTCTGCACCGGCAACGGGCGAAGTAAGGGGGACAGATCATGTTATCAATCCAACCTTGCAGGCGCAGGACGGTTATAACTATGAAACCGGCTTTAGGCTAAGGGACAAAGACGAACGTTTTTTATTAGATGCTTCGGTGTTTTATTACAAGCTTAACAACGCTATTATACAATTGCAACATGCCGACGGAACTACCTATTATACCAATGTTGGCGGCACCAATCAGCCTGGATTTGAGTTGTATTTTACCGGGTGGCTCATCAAACAGAATACTTCATCGTTTATACGCGGTTTGCAGTTTAATCAAAGCTATACACTTGATAAATTTACTTTTGTCGGCTACCAGGATCCCATCAAAAATTACTCGGGCAATAACGTGACCGGTGTACCGAGGCAGGCCCTGGTAAGCAGTGCGCTGGTGCTGTTTCCAAAAGGGTTCTACCTTTCATCGCAATACAGCCATACCGATGGCGCGCCATTAAATGATGCCAATACCATTTATTCGGGAAGCTATAATTTATTTGGCGGAAAGGCTGGCTGGAAATATTTGTTATCGCGAAAAACAGAGCTCGAATTATTTGCGGGTGTTGATAATATTTTTAACGTAAGCTATAGCCTGGGCGACGACCTTAACGCGGCACTAAACCGCTTTTATAACCCCGCAGCCTTGCGTAATTATTATGGCGGTTTTAGCGTGAAGTTTTAAATGGGGAAGCAATAAGAGCATCGTATGAAAATGATCCTCTTATTGCTTAGTAAAAATTACTGAATGTGAAACGCAAGCATTTTACCGTTATTATATTTGTGGAAAAAAAATGACGGATAAGTAATTTTGTCAGACAACAAACTTTATCCACCCGGCGCCCTCATACCCAAAAACAAATAGTTTAGGGTTAATTATCTCGGCCAAAATTTCTATCGAATCAACCCTGTTCAGCTCACTAAAATATTGAGCGGCATCAGCAATGTACAGGTGTTTGTTTTTTACGGCTTTTAGTTCGGCAAAACCGGGAAGTTGTAACAGCCGGCTCATCTCCTTCATGGTACGCTCAACAGAATACCCGTTTGGCATGATTATCATAATATTTGGGTCCTGAGGAATGACCGGGCCCGCAACGGCTATACCACCTGCAATGGTTATAAGCGGGGCAAATTGAGCGCCTGCTGTCATTGGTTCCAGCACTTCTATACAAGCTACGGTTGGCTTTTGCTCAATAAATTTCAGCTTATGAAGGATGATATCAACCCGTTCCTGTAATTCTTCTGACTCCATGTGGATGTGCGAATGTGCGCCCGCCTGCCGCAGGCAGGGATATGCAAATGTGCAGATTTTTTTGATGTTTGAATATTTATGTGTGCACGGGGTGCAATTGTAAAAAAAGCCACCCTTATCAAAAGCTCCCCTTCAGGGGGCGGGGGGGGGTAAACCGCTCCTTTAAAAACTTACCGGTATAACTATCTTTCTCCTTTATCAAATCTTCGGGTACGCCTTCAAATATTACCTTGCCGCCCCTATCGCCTCCTTCCGGGCCGATGTCAATTACCCAGTCGGCGCACTTAATTACGTCCATGTTATGTTCAATCACAATAATGGTATTACCATGCTCCAGCAGCGCGTCGAACGATTTTAGCAGCTTTTTAATATCGGCAAAATGCAGCCCCGTAGTAGGTTCATCAAAAATGAATAATGTTTTATGTGGATTGTTGCCCTTAACCAGGAACGATGCCAGCTTAATACGCTGCGCCTCGCCACCCGACAGGGTGTTGGATGATTGCCCCAGCTGTACATAACCCAGCCCCACATCCATCAACGGTTTTATTTTGGCAATGATCTTTGGCTCTTTCGCAAAAAATTCAAGGGCCTCCTCAATGGTCATGGCCAGTACATCGCTTACATTTTTATCATTATAGATAACGTCGAGTATATGCTGTTTAAAGCGTTTGCCGCCGCAGGTTTCGCAGGTTAAATAAATATCAGCCATAAACTGCATTTCTATTTTTACCTCGCCTTCGCCCTGGCAAACATCGCAGCGGCCGCCCTCCACATTAAAAGAAAACGACGATGGCTTTAACCCCGCCGCCTTTGATCGCGGCAGCGCGGAATACAGGTTGCGTATCTCGTCCCAGGCCTTAACATAAGTAACCGGGTTGGAGCGCGATGAACGGCCTATGGGGTTTTGGTCAACCATCTCTACCTGTTCAATTTTGGCGTAATCACCCTCAATGGCGTCGTATGCCCCCGTTTGCTCGCCCGAGTAATTGCCCAATGTTTTTTGCAGGGCGGGAGCGAGTATGCGTTTTACCAGGCTTGTTTTACCCGATCCGGATACACCCGTAACCGCGGTAAATACCCCTAACGGGAATTTGGCCGTAACATGCTGCAAATTGTTTTCGCGCGCACCCTTTATTTCAATAAAATCGTTCCATTTGCGGCGGTGCGCGGGGATGGCTATTTCTTCCTTAACGCTTAAATACCGGCCCGTTAAACTGCTATCATCCTTGATGATCTCGGCATACGTGCCCGAAAATATCAACTCGCCGCCATGTGTACCCGCAGCCGGGCCAATGTCGATAATATGGTCGGCGGCCTTCATAATTTCTTCCTCGTGTTCTACCACAAGCACAGTGTTCCCCACGTCGCGTAATGATTTTAGCACCCCAATCAATCGTTGGGTATCGCGCGGGTGCAGGCCTATGCTCGGCTCGTCCAACACATAAACCGAGCCCACCAAACTGCTGCCCAACGAAGTAGCCAAATTAATACGCTGCGACTCGCCGCCCGACAACGTGTTCGACAGCCGGTTCAGGGTGAGGTAACTTAAACCAACATCATTTAAAAAGCTTAACCGGTTGGTTATCTCGGTTAATAATCGCTTGCCTACTTTAGTGTCGGTTTCATTTAATTGTATGCCGGTAAAAAAGGCTAAAGCTTTATCTAATGCCATTAATACTACATCGGTTATTGACCGGTCATTTATCTTAACATAAGTAGCATCATGGCGCAAACGGCTGCCCTTGCATTCAGGGCAGGTGGTTTTTCCGCGGTAGCGCGACAACATTACCCGGTACTGAATTTTATAAGTCTGCGCTTCCATCTCCCTGAAAAACTCATCCAGCCCGCGGAAATATTTATTGCCCGTCCATAAAAGGCGTTGTTCTTTTTCGATAAGCTGGTTATATTGGCGATGGATAGGAAAATCAAATTTGAGGGATTGTTTGATCAGTTCATCGTTCCACTCGCGCATTTTTTCGCCGCGCCAGGGGGCAATGGCGCCCTCGTAAACGGTCTTGCTTTTATCGGGGATAACCAGGTCCTCGTCAATACCGATCACTTTGCCGTAACCCTCGCAGCGTTTGCAGGCGCCATACGGATTATTAAAGCTGAAAAAATTGGGGGTGGGTTCTTCAAAACGGATGCCATCCAGCTCAAAACGGTCGCAAAAAAAACGTTCTTTTTCTTCCGGCGCATCCGGTTCCTGGTAACGTACATAACAATCGCCCTTCCCTTCAAAAAATGCGGTTTGCACCGAATCGCCAAGGCGGCTTATGGTTTCGTCGGTTTCATTTTTGGTGATACGGTCTATAACGATATGTACGGCGTGATCCTGGTATCGGTCGCGGTCGGCAGTAATGCTTTCCTCGGTATTGTCCCATACCGTATTATCCAGGACTTCTTCCTCTAACAATGCTTCAATGCGCGATATTTTCCCATGATAATCAACCCTTACAAAACCCTTTTGCATCAGTACCGCCAGTTCCTCTTTTAAACTTCGGTTATTATGTGGGTAAAGGGGGCAAAGTATAGTTACCTGTGTTTCATCAGGCAGGGCCGCAATAAAATTGATCACATCGGTAACCGAATCTTTCTTAACCACCCCGCCTGATACCGGCGAAATAGTTTTACCAATGCGTGAAAAAAGCAGTTTCAGGTAATCGTATATCTCGGTCGAGGTGCCAACGGTTGAGCGGGGGTTGGAGGTTATTACCTTTTGCTCAATAGCTATGGCAGGGGCAATACCTTTTATATAATCAACATCGGGCTTATTCATGCGCCCCAAAAATTGGCGGGCATAGCTCGAAAGGCTCTCTACATAACGGCGCTGACCCTCGGCATACAAGGTATCAAAAGCAAGGGACGATTTGCCCGAGCCAGACATGCCCGTAACCACAACCAGCTTGTTTTTGGGTATGGCCACATCCATATTTTTAAGGTTGTGTACCCGCGTGCCTTTTATAATGATATGGTGTTTAGGATCTTTATCTGCTTCTTTGATCATTTGTTATATTAATAACGGTGCTTATAGCAATTAAACCTTTTTGAAAAAAACAGGTCTAAGGCTTTAACCAATTGGCTACGGATTTTTACCAAAATGCAAAAATCCTAAAATATTTAGCAGTATCCAAATGTAGTTTGAAAGATAGTGGTATTAATGACAAAGCGGTGTTATATCCGCTGTGAACATTAAACCCGACGCCCGATAACGCTGAAATGTTAAATTATGTTAAATACACAATAAGGGAGAATAATTTGCTTTTTTCGCGAAATTTTGTTTTATTTGAGGTAACATTAATTTAACCCAGAGGGAGAATCACTATCGATTAAAAGCTATACTTAATAATTTAGTTATAAACAAGTTTAAAGTAAACGCTTTATATGGATTTTCAATTGCAAAGTGACCAGGATCTGATCCATCTGTACATAACCGGCAACGAAAAGGGTTTGGTTGAGTTGATCCGGCGCTATCAAACAAAAATTTACACCTCCATTTATTTGCTTGTAAAGGATGAATACCTGGCCGAAGATATTTTTCAGGATACCTTTATTAAAGTTATAAATACCCTTAAAGCAGGCAAGTATAACGAAGAAGGTAAGTTTTTACCGTGGGTAACCCGTATTGCCCATAATTTGGTTATCGACCATTTCCGCCGCGAAAAACGCGCGCCGATGGTAAGCAATGGCGATGATTTTGACATTTTTGAGGTACTGGGCAACTATGACGAAAGCATGGAAGACCGTATGGTACGCGAACAAACTCACAAAGATTTGAAGATACTGATACAACTGCTCCCTTCTGAACAGAAAGAGGTATTAATAATGCGCCACTTTGGCGATATGAGCTTTAAAGAAATAGCCGATATTACCGATGTAAGCATTAACACCGCCCTGGGCCGTATGCGCTACGCGCTCAACAACCTGCGCAAAATGATGCAGACCAAAGAGTTGAGTTTGAAGAATTAGGATTAATAATTTGTGATTTCTAAAGAGGTCCGCCTGTTCCAAAAATTTCGGGATGGCGGTCTTTCTTTTTTAAGGGGATGCTTTGACATAAGTCAATAAGATGATTTTGATTTAATAATAGTATATTTAAATCGCCAATAAACTTAAAATCATCACATTATGAAATCGGTAGCTGTACTATTCTTGTCCTTATTGTTTATTTCGCCTTGTTTTGCAAAAAATAAACGCGATACCAGAAGCGCGGATTCTATAATCCGCCTATCAGAAAAAGCATACGCCAATCTTAAAACCTATACAGATTCGGGGAAACTGATACAAACGTTTTTAACGGTCAACCCATTTAAAACGGCTATAATATTTAAAACCGCTTATATAAACACCGGGAATATAAATTTTGAATGTTATACAATCGGAAAGTCTAATTCGCTATATACTCTTAACCGTACAGATAATATTATAAAAACCTGGTGGGGCATTCTTAATAGAATTGATACCCCGCCGGGCATGTCGAACGCTTTAGCAGGCGCCACGAGTGCATCCGGCGCCTCGTCGGCAATTGTTCCTAAACTATTATTAAGCGTCGAATTTAAAAAAAACAATTTTTACAGTATGATAAGCAAACTTGTATTAGCCGGGCAGGAACAGGTAAACGGTAAAGATTGCTATAAAATTACTGGAACAAACACGCGCGGATCGGTCATCATCTGGATAGCAAAAAAAGATTTTTTGATCCGTAAGATCGAAGCGGAATACATAGTTGACCCGGCTAAGAATGAAGCTATGATGCGTACGATAGCAGCAACAAAAACTAAAGACGAATCGCTCAATAAAAAGCTTCAAACCACTGTAAAGAACATGGAAATGATACATAAAATGGATTCGATTAGGAGGGGCAAACTTTCGGGCGCTGCTTTTACTGTTAAAGAAACATTTTTTTATTTCCCTACAGTAGCCGGCAAAATAAACCCTGACCTGTTAAAATTCAGGCCCAACAGGGAGGTAGTGCTATAGGGCTTATCCGGGTTTTACCGCGCTTTAAACTCCTGGTTGGTATAGGGGGGAGTATCGGGTATCTTTATCACATTAAATTCGTGGTGGGTGGTTTGGTGGCAGTTATTGCAGCTATTGGTTAACAGCACAAAACTCTTTTTAAACCGGGTCGGGTCCTTCGTTTTTATGGCCGCATTAACACTATCCAACGCAGGATATAAAATGGGCAGCGATTTTATTTCGGGCCTGTCGGTGCAATACTTTTTTACATCTTCAAGGGTTTCTTTTATTTCGCCTACCTCAAAATCGGCCAGCGGCCAGTTTTGGTTTTTCCCGGCAAACCAAATTTTGGCATGATGCACCTGTATACCCATCATAAATTCGCCTAAACCGGGTCTGTAAGGCTCCACTTGCGTGCTGTCGGCCTTGGCCTGTTGCGCGGTATTGCCGGCCGGGTTACCGCACGCGATTAACATCGTCGGCAATATAAGTATAAACACTTTTGTAAAATTCATCTTTTTCATAGGTATCAGGATAGGTTTCATGGCATAAAATTAATTATTGTTAAACTATAATTATAATAAATTATTGCCGGTAGCTAAAAGCCGGGGTAAGGGTGGGTCCAGGTGGGTCCACCCCCGGGTCATTCTCAAACTCAACACTCTCCAAAAAATCCCTTACATTTGCCCCGATGAGCAAAATACCCTACAACCAGGTTTTTGAGGATATTACCATTATTGATATCGCCGAAGAAGGCAAGGGCGTAGGCAAGGCCGGTGAGTTGGTGCTGTTTGTAGAAAAAGCCGTACCCGGCGATGTGGCAGATGTGCAGGTGTACCGCAGTAAAAAGAATTTCGGCGAGGCTAAGATACTGGCGCTAAAACAAGCCAGTCCGCACCGGATCGAGCCTTTCTGCGAGCATTTTGGCACCTGCGGCGGCTGCAAATGGCAACACATGACGTATGCCGCGCAACTACAGTTTAAACAAAAATCCGTTGCCGATGCGCTAACCCGCCTTGCTAAAATTGATGTAGGCGGCATGCTGCCCATCATACCCTCACCTGCCCAGAGGTATTATCGTAATAAGCTGGAGTTTACATTTAGCAACAAGCGCTGGCTGTATGATGGTGAAAGCCGGGAGGATGAAACATTAAATATGAACGCCCTGGGTTTCCACATCCCCGGCCGT
>CAISKH010000684.1 GCA_903885865.1 uncultured Mucilaginibacter sp. | reverse complement strand
CCTGTAACCCTGTCCAGTATAAATAATAAGCCGTCTTTTGTAGCTTGTGCAATAGCATCCACTTTTTTCCCATTATGCATAATGGTTACCAGGTTACCCGGGCAAACCAGGTCGCGATCCCACATATCATGGTGTATGGTTTGAAAATGCCATAAGCGTTTGCCTGTTTTAGCGTCGAACGCGATAATACAGTTTGCAAACAAGTTCATGCCCGGCCTTACAGCGCCATAAAAATCAACAGAGGCCGAACCGGTGCTTGCGTAAACAATGCCGCGTTTGTCATCAACAACGAAACCGGTCCAGTCATTGGCCGCGCCGATCTTTTTGTACGAATCAGGCCCCCAGGTACTATAGCCATATTCGCCCGGAAGCGGTATGGTATGAAAAACCCACAATAGTTTACCAGTTATTACATTAAATGCCTGAATATAGCCCGGAGGCGCGTCCTGCCCTTCAGACATACTCGAACCAACCACATAAACATCTTTATAAACTGCCCCTGGCGATGTATTGCGCATGCCCCATTTTTGCGGGTCGGCACCCCAAACTTCATTGTCCTTCAGGCCCTCGTGTATATCAGCTAATCCACCATCGCCAAATGATTTTATCCATTCACCAGTATTGGCGTTAACTTCGTAGATCGTGGCTCCAAAGGTCACGATCAGGCGCTTATCATCGCCTTTTTCCCAGTAGGTTATGCCCCGTGTAGGGCCACCAAAGCTAGGCCGTTTGTTCATTGTCGCGGGGTCAAATATCCATATCTGCTTGCCGGTAGCCGCATCCAGCGCAGCGAGTTTTGATCGCGGGGTTACCACATACATTACCCCCTTTACCACAATAGGCTGGTATTGCCAGTCGTTACCGCGGCCGCTGGTATTATCGCCACTGTCGTAAGTCCAGGCTACTTGCAGGTCCTTAACATTTTTTTTGTTGATCTGGGTTGCAGGCATATAGCGGTTACCGGCTTTATTACCGCCGTAACTCGGATAATCAATGTCTTTAACCATCGCGGCCTTAGCCTTTTTAACGGCCTTTTTTGCGGTCTGCGCGTATAGCCCTGTCGTTGCCATGCAAAGAATAAACGCGGTATATTTTAAATAAGAATACTTCATTTTTTAATTTTTTAATAATTGCTATTTGGTTTCAGGTTTAAAGGTATAATATTCATAGTTGTAGTTCCATTTCATTTCCTTGCCCGATTCAACACTTATTTTCACATAAGGCTCTGGGCAGGCGGTGGTTGGGCAGGCCCAGTAAACCATTTTTTCTAATGGCGTATCGCCGGTTACGTGAATACCAGCGCCTGTTTTAGTGTTCTCAATTTTAATATCATAAGCGGTATAAGCGCCGTTGGGGCCTTGTATCCCCGGGGTGTATAATTGCTCGCCTCTGCCTAGGGGGCGTAAAAAGTCTATCTCTTTACCGTTGGTTTTTCCAACCGTTCCCCAGCCCCTGGCGCCAGCGCCGGTGCCCTCATTGATATTAACCGGGAATACAAACCTCATATTTGGCCCGGTAGGTTCCTTATCAATTACCGGGAAATTATGATCGAACACTTCGGTTTCAATGGCCTTGGTGCCGGTGTTTTTTAAGCTATGTTCTATAACCATTTCCGGCTTGCCTTTTACCAGCAGCACCGTTTTTTTGTAAATAAAAGCATACCCTGTCGAATCGTGCAGCTCCTGGGTAAATTCAACGCGGTCTTTTTTCGGTGTTACGGTCCATTTTCCGCCATCAACGATATCGTACAATTTGTATTCTGAATACGCCCTTTCCTGCGGCTTACGCAATACGCCTACACCAATGCGTAAAAATGCGCCGCCTACGGCTGCTTCTTTGTAGCCTATGGGCGCGTATGCTTCTGCCGGACCTTGTACCGCATCGTGTACTTTGGGCCCTTCGTTATCCGACCATTTGCCATAAAAGCTATGTCCCTCGAATTCCAAACTTGGGATGATGCCGGTCCAGTCAAACCGGGTGGCCTGGTAATGTCCGTTAACAGCATCGGGTAGGAACAGCGTGGCTGTTATTTTGCCATTGGTAATGATAGCTTGCGGCGCATCAGCCAGCTTAACTGCCCCGGCGTATAAACCGAATAATAAACAGGTAATAATAATGATCTTCTTTTTCATAATTGTATTTATTTACGGCCTTATTATAGTGCCATCTCTTTTGCGTACCGTCCAGTTACCCGCGCGGTTGCTGATAGGATATTTGACGGCTTCTTTTTCGTTAATATCAATACCCAATCCCGGTTCCTCGTTAACAAACAGGTAACCGTTCTTTAATTCGGGACAACCCGGAAAAACCGCTTTTTCAGCATCATTGAAAAATACCGATTCCTGTATACCAAAATTCCAGATATTCAAATCGATATGACAATGAGCGGCATGGCCGATTGGCGAACAATCGCCGGGGCCGTGCCAGGCCGATTTTACGTTGAATTGCTCGCCTAAATGCGCTATCTTCATGATGGGGGTTATCCCGCCCATTTGTGAAACATGACAGCGAATATAATCAAACGAATGATCGGCCATTTCTTGTATAAATTCATTGGGATTGTTAAATAATTCGCCCATAGCGAAAGGCACGGTTGTACTCGCCCGCATCTGCTTCCACCAGCTCCTGTTTTCGGGTGTTAACGGGTCTTCAATAAAGAACGGATCATACTCCTCCAGGCGCTTGCACATATTGATCATATCCATCGGCTGTACTCGTTCATGCGTATCATGCAGCAACTCAACATCAGTACCGCATGCTTTTCTTACTTCGTTAAATAATTTAGGTATGGCCTGTACATACGCGTGCGGATCCATAAACTGATCGGTCGGCTTACCAAATTTAGCATCTTTAAAATCGGGGCTTTTTGCCAGATTGGTAGCGCCATATCCACCCAATTGTACACGCACATAGCGGAAGCCATCAGCCTGGAATTTTTTTACCTGGTCTATAACCTGTGCGGTGTCTTTACCGTCGGCATGGGCATAACAATCAACCGCGAACCTTGCTTTACCACCTAAAAGCTGGTATACAGGCATACCCGCGCGTTTGCCTTTAATATCCCACATAGCCTCGTTCAATCCGCTTAAGGCATTGTTCAGGTCGGGGCCGTTTCGCCAATAGGCGCTAACAAAGGCGGCCTGCCACATATCTTCAATATCATCAGCATCCCTTCCCCTGCAAAAATCGTCCAGGTACCGGTTTATGGCGGTTACCACAACTTCGGCGCGCTGGGTAAAGGTGGCACAGCCAACCCCATATAGGCCCGGCTCAGAAGTTTCTACTTTTACGATCACCAAATTTGAGCCATGCGGAGCGGTAGCAATTGCCCTTACTTTGGTGATGGTAATGGGCGTCATGGCTTTGGCATAGGTGTTTTTTGCTTTTTCTTCCTCCTTTGCCTCCGCGCTCATTGGTGTGCCTATCAGCCCCAATAATCCGGCAGTTGTACCCAACCCCAACGTTTTTAAAACATCGCGCCGGTTAAAACCATATTT
>CAISKH010000683.1 GCA_903885865.1 uncultured Mucilaginibacter sp. | reverse complement strand
ATAAACTCGCCCGATAACCTTTTCCGCATATTTAGCTGGCACATTGCCAATGATGACGGCAGCTACCGTTTTTACGGCGCCATACAAATGAATACCGGCAACAATTTAAAGCTATACCCGCTGGTCGATTATTCTCCTTTTTTTAAAAACCCAGAAGATTCTGTAACCGACAACAGCAAATGGTACGGCGCCGAATACTATAAAATAATACGGGTTGAAGCAGCCGCTCCGTATTATGTTTTGTTAGGATGGAAACATAATACCGTGCGATCAAATAAAAAAGTAATTGACGTGCTCTCTTTTAAAAATGATAAACCGGTGCTGGGACTGCCTGTTTTTGACGGAAACAAAAAAACGCGCAAAAGAGTAGTTTTTGAATATGCGCACCAGGCATCAATGCTATTGCAGTATGTACCATCGCTGCATTTAATTGTATTTGATAATTTAGTCCCGCCTGATAATAAATTAAAAGATAAACCCGAAACCTATGGGACCGATCTGACCTATAATGGCTATCGTTTAAAGAATGGCCGCTGGGTGTTTGCGGAAAACCTTGATATGCGTAACGTGCCTGATGAGCGTGACGCGGAATATGTTGACCCTAAAAAACAAGCTGAATTAGATAAGAGATCTTTAAAAAAAGATACCCATCAGTGATAACATTCTTTGTAACACTTTTGGTAATGACTTTTTATTTACAGAAATAATAGTACTTTAGAAAAACCTTAAACAAACTATATGGCCAATACCTTAACGGCAGACGCGGTAAAACCCAGATTCCCAAAAAGTGTCCCATTTATTATTGGCAATGAAGCTGCCGAGCGTTTCAGCTTTTATGGTATGCGGTCTATCCTGGTTACCTTTTTGGTTGCACAGTTTTACAATCCGGCGCATAACCCCGCGCTATCAGGCGTTGCAGAAGCAAAAGCAAACGAGATGACACATCTTTTTGTAACGCTTGCCTATGCGTGTCCATTTGTGGGCGGCCTGGTAGCCGACTGGTTCACCGGGAAGTATAAGGTAATTTTATACATATCCGTCGTATATTGTATAGGGCATTTGTTCCTGTCAATGTTTGATACCAATTTAAATTGGTTCACTGTTGGTTTGATATTGGTAGCTGTTGGTGCGGGCGGCATAAAATCATG
This sequence comes from uncultured Mucilaginibacter sp., assembly GCA_903885865.1. Classification (GTDB taxonomy): domain Bacteria; phylum Bacteroidota; class Bacteroidia; order Sphingobacteriales; family Sphingobacteriaceae; genus Mucilaginibacter. The sequence continues at coordinate 11,742 of CAISKH010000683.1, read as the reverse complement.
CGTATCGGCTAATGTTGGCGATCAATTTGATTCTACCAACAGTGAGTTATTGTCAAAAGTATATGGCTGGTTTTATTTCAGTATCAACGCGGGTTCAATGATCGCAACGGTTTTAATACCCTGGACCTACGCCAACTATGGTGCTAAATGGGCCTTCGGCATCCCGGGCATTTTAATGGGTTTGGCAACAATTATATTCTTTTCGGGCCGGAAAATGTATGTAAGGGTACCGCCATCAGGCATTAACCGCAATAATTTTGTTTTTATATCTGTTTACGCATTGTTTAACATCAGTAAAAAACAAAAGGGGCAATCGTTATTGGATGTTGCGAAAGGCGCATACGACCCTGAAAAAGTAGAAGGCGTTAAAGCCGTCTACCGTGTAATGGCCGTTTTCGTTTTCGCGCTAGCATTTTGGGTAGTATGGGACCAAAACCTTTCCGAATGGGTACTACAAGCCGCGAAAATGAACCGCACCATCAATTTAGGTTTTTATAAATTTGATATACTTGCCGGCCAGGTACAAACTTTTAATCCGGTATTCCTATTGATACTTATACCCTTATTTAATTACTGGCTATATCCTGCATTCGACAAAATGGGGCTAAAAACCACGCCGTTAAGAAGATTGGGCGCCGGGTTGGTTTTAACCGGGTTAACTTTTGTTGTAATAGCTTTAATACAGGCTAATATTGATCACGGCGGCACTCCGTCGATATGGTGGCAGGTTTTTGCTTATGTCTTATTATCTGCCGCTGAAGTGTTAGTATCAATTACCGGGCTGGAGTATGCATATACACAGTCGCCAAAGTCAATGAAAAGCACCATGACTGCTATTTGGTTCCTGGTAGTATCATTAGGCAACTTATTTACTGCGGCCATAAATGGCAATAAAGCAAACCATGGATTTTTAGCACCGTATCTTATTGGTGCTAATTTTTATTGGTTTTTTGTTGCTTTAATTGCTGTGTTTACCGTCGCGTTTATGTTTATTTCGCCGCGATTAAAAGAGCGCAATTATATTACCGACCCTTATATAGAAAACGAAGTTATTGCTGATACCAATAATTTATAAAATATATATATTGTTTATAGAATAGTGCCCGCACTATAGCCGCTGTTTTTTATATTTTATATCTGTACTAAATCTACTATTTTAGTCAACTAATTTACCCTTAACCTCAATTGTTTTTAAGTGCCTGATAGCTTAGTTATTATACCTACCTACAATGAAAGGGAAAATATTGAACGGATGATCCGCAAAGTGTTTTCGCTGCCTTTTGATTTTCATTTATTGATTATTGATGATGGATCGCCTGATGGAACACAGGTAATTGTTAAGGCACTACAAAGTGTTTATCCTAATCTTTTTTTAGAAACCCGTGAAGGCAAACAAGGCCTGGGCACTGCCTACATACATGGTTTTAAATGGGCCATAAAACAGCAGTACGATTATATTTTTGAAATGGATGCCGATTTTTCACATAATCCTGATGACCTGATCGGGTTAAGAAATGCCTGTTTGGAAGGCGCTGACATGGTTGTAGGTTCGCGGTATATAAAGGGCGTAAATGTAGTTAACTGGCCCATGAGCAGGGTGCTGATGAGCTATTTCGCGTCGGTATATGTACGCTTTATTACCCGGGTAAATATCCAGGATTTTACAGCGGGCTTTGTTTGTTATAAACGCAATGTTTTAGAAACAATAGAACTGCACAAAATAAAATTTGTAGGCTATGCCTTTCAGATAGAAATGAAATATACAGCGGTAAAGCATGGTTTCAAAGTAACTGAAGTGCCTATTATTTTTACCGATCGCACCGCCGGAACTTCAAAAATGTCAAAAGGTATATTTAAAGAAGCCGTTTTGGGCGTTATCCGTATGCGGATCAACAGTATCTTCAGAAAATATCCCGAAGGATGACCAACAAGCCGGCCTGCATCCAATTGATAACTCAATAACCCAATAATTAATTGAATATCTTCCCGGGGTTTAAAATATAATTTTTATCGAACACCTGTTTTATGCCGCGCCATAGTTCAAAATGTATGGGCGAATACTTAATATACATAAAATCCTTTTGTACCAGGCCAATACCATGCTCGCCTGATAACGTGCCACCTAAAGACACGGTTAACTCAAATATTTCGCGTATACCATCTTTTAATTTGGTGTTCCAGTCTTCATCGCTCATATTAGCTTTAATAATATTTGCGTGCAGGTTGCCGTCTCCGGCATGGCCGTAGCAAACTGATTCAAAACCATATTTGGCACCGGTATCTTTTATGCCTTTTATTAATTGAGGCAAGGCCGCGCGGGGTACAACAGTATCCTCCTCTTTATAAATTGAATTTGATTTAACCGATACTGCCATCGTGCGCCTGATGCGCCATAATTCTTCCTTCTGCGCCGCCGACTCGGCAAATAATACCTCGGTACAGCCAAATTCCTCTAAAACCTGATTGATCTTTTCGCAATCGTTAAATATCACATCAGTGTTGGTTCCGTCCACTTCTATCAGTAAAAATGCCATTACATCATCTTTCAGATCAAAAACTATCCCGTCATGTTCCATTACCCACTCCACTCCTCTGCGCTCCATAAACTCCAATGCCGAAGGGACTATTCCTGCTCTGAAAATAGCCGACACCGCCTTACAAGCTGCATCATTTGAACTGAATGATGCCATCATTAGCGCATCGGTAGTAGGTGCCGGAATAAGTTTCACCACAATTTTAGTAACAATGCCCAATGTTCCTTCTGATCCGATCATCAGCTGGGTTAAGTTATAGCCCGACGAATATTTTAAGGTATTAGCCCCGGTCCAGATAATCTCGCCAGATGGTAAAACTACTTCCAAATTTAATATATACTCGCGTATAGTGCCATATTTAACCACCCTCGGCCCGCCTGAGCCATGCGACACATTACCACCAATAAAACAACTGCCTTTACTTGCAGGGTCAATAGGGTACAACAATCCTTTGGCGGCAACCTGGTTCATAAATTCTTCTGTTATAACGCCGGGCTCAACGGTGGCCTGCAGGTTTTGTTCGTCGATATCCAGTATTTTATTGAAGCGTTCCATCGTTATGAGCAGTCCTCCCATTATGGGTAAGGCGCCGCCGCTTAGCCCCGTCCCCCCCCCACGGGGTGTTACAGGTATTAAATGTTCATTGCATAATTTTAATAAGGCCGAAACTTCCCCGGTCGACCTGGGTTTGGCAACTACTTCTGGGTAATACTGCAGGTCCTCAGTCTCATCATGACTGTATTTTTCCAGCCCGTCGTGTCCGGTAATAACAGCGTCATCGCCAACTATATCTATTATTGCTGTTAGTATATCTTTCGTTATTTTATTATAGGTCATGTGGTGTTATAAGAGATTATTATCAGGGATAACTATTTAATGTAATTAATGGTAATACTTGAATATTTGGTCTTTGCCCCTACCAGGGGGGTTAGTTTTTTAATGCTTACCTGTATAGTTTCAGCAAAATCGTATTGTTCTTTTATTTCGTTTATAATTGCCTGGGCCACTGTTTCTATCAGCTTTTTGGTGTGTTTCATTTCTTCGCAGGCAATGTCATAAAGTTGTTCATAATTAACGGTATTTTTTAATTCATCCTCGTTAATATCGCCTATTGGTGCAAACCCAACTTCAATATCAACAATAAAACAATTTCCTAATTTCTGTTCTTCAGGGTAAAATCCGTGGTAGGCAAAAAACTCTGCTCCATGCAAGGCTACAATCATGCTCAAAAGTAAATGTTTTTTTTGTTGGAAGGTTGAAAAGTTGTAAGGTTACAATGTTTGCTTTTTTGGGGGTCTCAACAACAACTTTGCAACATTACAACCTTGCAACATTACAACAACCTTCCAGCATAATCAACTATATTTGTTAATCAACAATAATACTCATGCCCAAAACCGATCTTTTTGAATCGCCGGACTATTATCAAATAGATGAATTGCTTACCGATGAGCACAAGCTAATACGTAAAAGTGTGCGCGACTGGGTGAAAAGGGAAATTAGCCCCATTATTGAAGATTATGCACAGCGCTCTGAATTCCCGAAACAACTGCTGAAGGGCTTGGCCGAGATCGGCGCTTTTGGCCCGACTATGCCGATTAAATATGGCGGCCTTGGGTTGGATTATATGGCCTACGGCCTTATTATGCAGGAAATTGAACGCGGCGATTCAGGCATCCGCTCGACAGCGTCTGTACAGGGTTCGCTGGTTATGTACCCCATTTTTGCTTATGGATCAGAAGAACAGCGCCTGAAATATTTGCCAAAATTAGCATCGGGCGAATTAATGGGCTGCTTTGGCTTAACCGAGCCCGATCATGGTTCTGATCCGGGCGGAATGACTACCAACTTTAAAGATGCAGGCAGTCATTACTTATTAAATGGCGCAAAAATGTGGATCTCAAACGCGCCGTTTGCTGATATAGCCATAGTTTGGGCCAAAAGCGAACAAGATAAAATACATGGTTTGATAGTGGAACGGGGTATGGAAGGTTTTTCAACCCCCGAAACACATAATAAATGGTCGTTAAGGGCATCGGCTACCGGGGAGTTGGTGTTTGATAATGTGAAAGTACCTAAGGAAAATTTGCTACCCAATGTATCGGGCTTAAAGGGGCCGCTTGGCTGCCTTAACCAGGCGCGTTATGGTATAGCGTGGGGAGCGCTCGGCGCTGCGATGGATTGTTATGATAGCGCCTTACGCTATGCAAAAGAGCGTCAGCAGTTTGGCAGGCCAATCGCTTCTTTTCAACTACAGCAAAAAAAATTGGCCGAAATGATCACTGAGATAACTAAGGCGCAATTGTTAGTTTGGCGGCTCGCGGTATTAAAAAATGAGAACCGTGCCACGCCGGCGCAAATATCAATGGCAAAGCGAAATAGTGTTGAAACCGCTGTTAATATTGCGCGGGAAGCAAGACAGATATTAGGCGCAATGGGCATAACCGGAGAATACCCGGTAATGCGGCACATGATGAACCTTGAGTCGGTAATTACGTATGAAGGAACACACGACATTCATTTACTGATAACAGGTTTGGATATTACCGGTGAAGAAGCTTTTAAATGAATAAATTACGCTGAAAAAAACCATTCATATATATATTTGAAATATGCTCACGAATATTATATTTGTTGTTGACCTGTAAGTATTTAGACATTGATCTGCCAGAAAAATTATTTTGCCCCTAAAATTTTCCGCCATTATTGGTGGTTATATGCGGTTTTGCTTATAATAAGCAGCTGCAAACAAAAAAACGCCGACTCGGGCAGGTATTCGGATGCGTTTATACCTATTTATAATAAAGTAACCGTTTTGTTCGACGCTAATAAAACCGACAAGGGCTTACACTATCTCGATTCGGCATTTAAACAGCTCCCCAATCCATCAACCGGCGATCAGTTCCGCTATTACGGTTTTTATTACGCTCATTTTCAAAAAGCAAAACATGATCATGAAAAAGCGCTGTTATATGCTGATAGCATGTTGATGATGGCCAATAAAACTACCGATAAAACAAACTATGTAGCCAATTTTGCCGAAGCGAATTATGCAAAAGGGGATGCCTATTTTGACCTGAACCAGTTTAATGACTCGTTTCAATGTTATTACCAGGGATATCTGATCGGTAAAAACTATTTGAACAACGAAGCCCTCTCTGATTACACGTACCGGATGGGCATGATCATGTATAAAAAGGCGCATTATAAAGTGGCTGCAAACTATTTTACCGAAAGCTATCGCCAAAAAAGTCTGACCCCAGCAAGCAGTGATTTTGCTGCATTTTTTAGAAAACAGGAGCTTTTAGATAATATCGGCATAAGCTACAAGCACAATAATGACGATGATAGCGCCCTGGTATATTTTAACAAAACGCTGCGGTTCATTGATGAAAACGCGCCTTTATTTCCCGATCGGAAGAACTTTATGGCAATGGCCCGCGGAGTTGTTTATGGTAATAAGGCAGAGGTAGATATAAAGGACGGCGCTTTTGACAAAGCGATTGACCTGTTAAAGAAAAGCATTAACATTAATTTGCAAAAAAACTTTGATAACGCCGATGCCGAATACAGCGAATTAAAGTTAGCCAAGATATATGCCGACCAGCATAAAAGCGCTTTATTGATAAACCTGCTAAACGACCTGCACCGGCAGTTAGACACCGTTAAAAATAGCCTGGCCGAAGCGGAATGGAACAGGCTGATGAGCACCTATTACGAAGGGCAATATGACTTGCAGGGCGCATTACAACATTTAAAAAAATATAATCTGCTTAAAGATTCGATCTCGAAACAGGCGAGCTTACTCATAGAGAGCGATGTAAATGAGCAGTTAGCCAATTATGAAAAAGCCCACCAGATCGAACTACTCAGTAATGACAATAAGCGACAATTAATATCTCTGTATGTTATTATTGTTTTTGCTTTAATGGCTTTAATCATTATATTTTTAGTTTACCGTAACTGGAGAATATCGAAGAAGGATATACAAACAGTTAATTTGTTAAATAAACAAATCAACGAGCAGAACAGTGTTTTAGAAAAAGCGTTAGATGAACTGAAGATCAACAGCCAGGAGAAAGACCGCATATTGCGTGCCGTAGCACATGACCTGCGTAACCCGATAGGCGGCATTGCCTCGCTAACTGCATTAATGGCCGATGATGAATATACAGAAGAACAAAAAGAATTGATCAACCTAGTTAAGGAAACCTCTTATAATTCGCTAGAACTGATAAACGAGATACTGGAAGCCACAAACCTTGCTTTGATAGAGTTGAATGTAGAACCTGTAGACATCAACTCATTGGTAGGCAACAGTGTAGAGCTGCTCCGTTTTAAGGCTGCCGAAAAAGCACAGAAAATAATATTTGAACCATTAAGCAAACAACAGGAGTTGTATATAAGCCGCGAAAAAATATGGCGCGTAATAAGTAATCTGATCAGTAATGCCATTAAATTCAGCCCAACCGGCGCATCAATTTTTGTGAAGGTTACAAAAAAAGCTAATGAAGTTATCATCTCGGTAAAAGATCATGGTATTGGTATCCCCGAAAAATTAAAGGAACAGGTTTTTAATATGTTTACCAGCGCGCAAAGGCCAGGCACGGCCGGCGAAAAATCGTTCGGTTTGGGGTTGTCTATCTGCAGGCAGATCATGGAAAAATCGCACGGAAAAATATGGTTCGAAAGCGACATCAAAACCGGTACTATATTTTATATCAGCCTGCCGCTTCCTGATACCGCCAAACAATCGGTTGAATTACCTCAGCAAATCAGCATACCACTTACCTGATGATTTAACAATACGTTGCTGGGTTTCAAAATCAACATATATTAATCCGAAACGGGGGTTATACCCTTCTGCCCATTCAAAATTATCGGTGAGCGTCCATACAAAATAGCCGCTTACTTTGCAGCCTTCTTTTTTAGCTTTTAAAACCTGCTGTAAATAGGCTTTCAAATATTCAACTCGTTTAGGGTCATCAACTTTGCCGTCGTCGGCCTCATCCGGAAAAGCTGCCCCGTTCTCGGTAAGGTATATTTTTTTTATTTGCGGGTATTCATTAAACTGCTTCAAAATATGGTAAATAGCCGCAGGATAAACCTCCCATCCCATCGCTGTTAAGGGTACGTTTCTTTCTTTAGCTTTTACAAGGCTGGCTTGTATATAAGGTGTAAAAAGAGAGTATTTCACAATTTCGCGTGTATAGTTTTGCAGCCCGATAAAGTCAAAATCAAACTTCAAATTGTCATGATCGCCCGGCAAAATATATTTTTCCATATCTTTTAATACAGAAAGTTCAGCAGGATAACCCAAACCTAATATTGGCTCAATAAATAAACGATTAAGCAATGCATCTACGCGTATGGCGGCGGCTATATCCTTTGGCTTGTTTGAGTAAGGCTCGATATACGAACACGAAAAAGTTGTTCCTATTTGCGCCTCAGGCAATAATGCACGCAATACTTTGGCGCCCGCCGTTATACTTAAAACCGCATGATGAACGGCGGGCAAAAAATTTCCAATACCCGTCTTTCCGGGGGCATGTATGCCAAAAAAGTAACCCGCGCCTGTAAATACGCCCGGCTCATTCATCACCATCCAGTGTTTCACCCTATCGCCAAAACATTGTGCACAAATAGTTACGTATTCAGTAAACCAGTTAATAATGGCCCGGTTTGTCCACCCGCCTTGTAGTTCAAGTGCATACGGCAGGTCCCAATGATATAAGGTTATCCAGGGTTCAATACCCTGTTTAAGGCAATAGTCAATAACATTGTTATAGTAGTCAATACCCGCCTGGTTAACGGGTCCTGTTCCGTTTGGTAAAATACGCGGCCATGATATAGAAAATCTGAAATTAGGAATATTAAGCTGTTTAACGAGGTCGATATCGTTTTGATAGCGATTATAAAAATCAGTCGCTATTTGATGGTGATCGCCGTTTAATATTTTTCCTTTTTGTGCAGAGAAAACATCCCAGATAGATTCGCCTTTGCCGTCGGCATCGTGCGCGCCCTCAATTTGTACGGCTGCGGTAGAAACCCCCCAGGTAAAATCTTTACCAAAGCGTTCCTTGTTAATAAGTGTATCCTGAATAGTAGATTCCATTAAATTGAGCTACGCTGCGCCCAAATTTATATTTACAATTGTATAAAAAAAATTAATGAATATAAGAAGATCTTATACTTCTTAAAAGCATCCACTCGCGTAAACTGTTGAATAAATTGATAATCAGTTTCATAACCTATCATTTTTTGTTCAGTACTAAGGTACGCTGTGTATGTAAAACTATAATGATGACAGTATTATGTTATTGTTAACCAATAATTTATTATTTTTCATAACAGACAATTGATGCTAATGTTTTATTTTGGAATTTAATAAAAATACAATCTTGGAATTCCGGGAATTTACAGGGCTATATTTATTTTTGTCGTTCAGTTTTATTGGTAGCTAAAAAAAAGACAATGAAAGATTATTTTATTCGTTTGTTCAATTACGATAAATGGGCCAATCAAGCAGTTTTAAATGCAATAAGGGAAGCTGATGGCCCGGAAAAACCGGTACGGCTAATGGCCCATTTATTAGCGGCGCAGCAAATTTGGCTTGGCCGGTGTAAGGGAGAACCGGTAATTGGCGCCGCTTTATGGCCTGATTGGGAGGCAGATAAATTTGAACGGCTGATACGTGATAACAGCGACGCGTGGCTAAATTATTTAAACACCGTAACCACGGCTGACTTTGAAAAAAATATATATTATAAAAACCTGAAAGGGATAGCCTACCAAAATAAACTGGTTGATATTTTGACCCATGTCATTAATCATGGCACCCACCACCGGGCGCAAGCCGGGCAGCAATTAAAGTTTGCCGGGGCGGAAACCCTGCCTATTACAGATTATATTTTTTATATCCGCGATTAACGCATTAATGTTAATTTTGACCGTATTGAACAATAAAATATGAAAAAAATATTTTTGGCGACATTTGCCGTATTAGCTTTAAACGCTTGTATTAACCCTAAAGACGAAGAAAAGAAGGTATTAGATGATATCATCAAAATACACGATAAGGTAATGAGTAATGATGAACATTTGATGCAAAATAAGATGAAACTGGATACTTTATCTCCCCCTGACAAGTTTACTGATAAGTACACCCCACAGCAGAAAACAATGATGAGGGCGCTAAGCCTTAAATTGAGTGACGCTGATGTAACAATGGAAGGCTGGATGAATAGGTTTGACCCGGCACAAAAAGGAAAATCGCATGAAGAAATAATGACTTACCTCGCCGATCAAAAAAAACGGGTGGTATACGTTGATTCTGTGGTTGCTGTTGCTGTTCATGAATCGGATGATTTTTTAAGCCGTCTTAAAAAATAATAATGAAAAAAATACTGAGTGCCGCAATTGTGATCCTGGCATGTAATGCCTGTAAATTAAATAACAGGCCAACAACACTACCCATATACGGCACCCGTAATGTTGTTACAAAAACAGTTGACGGCAAAAGCCTAACAGACACTATCTATCAAACCATACCCCCGTTTAAATTTACAAACCAATATGGCGACAGCATCAGCAACAAAAACCTGGATGGCCACATTTATGTGGCCGATTTCTTTTTTACCACCTGCCCTTCCATTTGTCCGATAATGCAGCGCAATATGCTTACTGTTTATGATGAGTTTAAAACCGACAAGGATTTTAAAATACTATCCTATACCATCGACCCGAAACATGATAGCGTCAACGTATTAAAAAAATATGCGGACAAGTTGGGCATTACCGGGAAAACCTGGTTGTTTTTACAGGGTAAAAAAGAAGAAACCTATCAATTAGCCACAGGCTACCTGGTAAGTAAACCGCAGGAAGATGCGAAACAGCAATTTATTCATGATGGCCTGTTTATTTTGGTTGATAAGCAACAACGTGTACGCGGATCATACGACGGCACCGACCCTAAACAGGTGGATCAACTGGTAAAAGATATTAAAACACTTAAAGCAGAACCCGGCCAAACCACAATAAATGAAGTTAAAGGTTATTAGCGGTATTAGCTTGATATTGGCAGTGCTTTTTTTTTCATGTCAAACTGAGAAAGAACTTGAATTTAGTCGTTATTATACTGCGGGAAGTGTAATATATCAAAACAAATGTCAAAACTGCCATGGTATAAACGGGCAGGGGTTATTGGCATTAATGCCGCCTCTCACTGATTCCATTTATCTCAAGACCAATAAAGGTAATTTAGCCTGCTATATTAAATTCGGCATTAAATTAAAGGTAACTATAGGGACCAAACAATTTGAGGATACTATGCCTGCAAACGACTTCGCACCTATTGATATTGCCGAGGTGCTGACCTATGTAACGAACTCTTTCGGCAACAAAATGGGCACAATAACTTCAGAGAGGGTAGCTGATGATTTGAAGGTGTGTAAATAATTGGTCCGGAAGTCCGCATAAGTCGGAATGTCCGAAAGATATGCTCCACTAACTTACTTTCGAACCTACGCGGACTCTCTGACTTACAGACTAAAAAATAAAATGCCTATCTTCGTGCTGCAAAACGTTCTATCGCTGTCTGCCTTTAGGTAGGCGGAGGAAAGTCCGGGCAACACAGAGCATCCTGCTTCCTAACGGGAAGGCGCCGGCAGCCGGCGACAGCAAGTGCCACAGAAAATAAACCGTCCGGCAGCAATGACGGATAAGGGTGAAAACGTGAGGTAAGAGCTCACGGCTTTTCCGGGCGACCGGGATTGCGGTAAACCTCAGGAGTTGAAAAACCAAATAGGTCCTGAAAGTGAAGCGGCTCGCTTCCGTACTCGTATTATGCGGGTCGTCAGGATGGGTAGGTTGATTGAACTTGTCAGCAATGGCAGGGCCAGATTAATGATAGAAGTCGTCACAAACGAAAACAGAACCCGGCTTACAGATTTGCTGCTGATTAAAACACCCTCTTCCCTTGCGGGAGGGGGTGTTTTTGTTTACCCGGTTCTTATTAGATGTCATAACTGTTGCCTATTGATTAAATTTACGGTTTTGCTTAAACCAAAAAGAAACTTTAAATCATTTTCAAAAATATTTTTATATTTTACCGCACTACAATTATTTAATTGCTTTATCTTTGGTACTGTATTGATTAAGATCGGAAGAGCGTCGTGTAGGGAAAGAGTGTGCCTCTATGTGTAGATCT
>CAISKH010000682.1 GCA_903885865.1 uncultured Mucilaginibacter sp. | reverse complement strand
TATATTTCCCCTTTCAAATAAGTAACCGCGTTACCGCTCATCAAAACGCGGTCGCCTTTCAATTCGCACCATAGTTCGCCTTTCCGCGCCGATATTTGGTAAGCATGCAGTTTGTTTTTTCCTAATTTTTTTGCCCAATAGGGTATAAGGTTGCAATGTGCCGAGCCGGTTACGGGGTCTTCGGGAATGCCTGCCCCGGGCGCGAAAAACCGGGATACAAAATCAACATCCTTTCCGGGCGCGGTAACTACTACGCCTATGGTGTCCATTTTTGATAACGCGAAAAAATCGGGCGCCAGATCCCTAATTTCAGCTTCGGACTTGTAAACAACAAAAAAATCTCTTGACCTTAAAATGGAAACCGGTTTTGTGCCGCCCAATGCTGCTACCAGCCCGTTTGGTTCTTCAATAGGTATTGGCGGCCTCGAAGGGAAATCCATGGTATATTTATCGCCGTTTCGTTGTACGGTCAGTACACCTGCTTTTACCGTTTCGAAATGGATGGTATCGCCCGTATACCCCAGTTCGGTAAACAGGATATGCGCCGATGCCAATGTGGCATGGCCGCAAAGGTCAATTTCATATTCGGGTGTAAACCAACGTAGCAAAAAGCCTTTACCTGTTTTTACAAAAAAGGCGGTTTCGGCTAAATTATTCTCCACGGCTATTTTTTGCATTACCTCATCAGGCAGCCATTCGGTAAGCGGACAAATGGCAGCCGGGTTGCCGCCAAAAAGTTTTGAGGTAAAAGCGTCGGCCTGGTACATAGGGATAGTCATACTCAATTATTTTATACCGCTAAGGTAATGGTAAGTAATTAATTCGTCAACGTGCTTAATATGTTTTGTGCAACCGTCATTTAAAAGTACGATCTTATCGCTTACATCCAAAACATTGTAGCATTGATGGTCGGTGACTATGATTCCTTTACGCTTAGCGCAAGCTTTTAATATGGGCTTAAATTCATCGGTTTGTACGGGTGATATATGAGTGAAGGGTTCATCCAGCAAAATAAAATCTGCTTTGTTAAAAACCACCATTAAAATTTCCAGTATTCTTAATTCACCGCCTGATAACTGATCTACAGTTTTTTTATAATGTTTTTTGTAAGCCGGATGCTCTGTAAACTCATCCCAAAATGCAGCATCAATTAACATTTTAGCCAGTTTGTGAATTTGCACATTGCCCGGTAAATAATTTTCCTGCGGTAAATAAGCTATACGACTGCTAAGATAACCTTTATGAATAAACTCATCGTTTATGCTTATATATTTATAGCCCGGCGTAAGTATGCCAAAAATTATTTTTAATAAAGATGATTTGCCGCAGCCGTTGCGGCCAAGTAAACCTATTATTTGTCCCTGGGTGCAGCTCAAATAAACGTCCCGGAGGATTTTGCGCCCGTCAAACTCCAATTGTATGCTATCAACTTTTAAAGTTTGCATATCAATTTTATCAAGCAGAAACACGCAGCAATTAGCAGGTAAATAGCAAAATCAAAACCAAACGTATAACAATACATTTTTTTGATGCTATAGCCGGCATTAAGATAATAGAGGTAGGTTTTGTTAGAGAAGTAGTGTTTATAAAATATACAGCCTGCATACCCAACTATTTTAACAAAAAAGGTAACAAATATAAGCGATGTACCTAATAGGTAAAGGTCCCAAATGCCTACAGCGCTGAATAGGATATTAAATACAAATAGCGGCCTGTAAAAGAATCATACTAAGGTGAGTGTTTTTGCCATTCAGCTAACCGGATAAGATCAGGTGAATAACGTGAATTGTTAAATTAAATTTTGTTGATCTTCCAATCGGAAACAGGTACAACAAAAAAGCCTTCCGATTGGAAGGCTTTAATTAGGTTACCCTAAATATGATTTCAGAATTTTACTCCTGCTGGTATGCCGCAGGCGTTGCAGCGCCTTGTCTTTTATCTGCCTTACACGTTCGCGGGTAAGGTTAAATTTTTCGCCGATCTCCTCCAACGAAAGGGGATGGTTAGTGCCTAAGCCGAAAAACAATACAATGATCTCGCGCTCACGCTCGGTTAATGTTGAAAGTGAACGTTTGATCTCTTCAGACAACGATTCGTTAATTAATATCGAATCGGTGTTTGGTTCTGAATTTTCCAGTACATCCAGCAAGGTATTTTCTTCACCTTGTACAAATGGGGCATCCATAGAAACATGGCGGCCCGAGTTACTAAGCGTATCAGAAATTTTATCAACGGTAGTTTCCAGCATATCAGCCAGTTCTTCGGGTGAGGGCTCGCGTTCAAATTCCTGCTCCAGTTTGGAAAAAGCTTTGCTTATTTTGCTTAATGAACCTACCTGGTTCAGCGGCAAACGCACAATACGCGATTGTTCGGCAATAGCCTGCAATATAGATTGACGTATCCACCATACCGCGTAGGATATGAATTTAAACCCTTTGGTTTCATCAAAACGTTTGGCGGCTTTTATAAGGCCTAAGTTACCCTCGTTTATCAGGTCGCCCAGCGTTAAACCCTGGTTTTGATATTGTTTTGCAACTGATACCACGAAGCGCAGGTTGGTTTTGGTTAGACGCTCTAAAGCGGCCTGGTCACCTTCGCGTATCTTTTGGGCTAATATTACTTCTTCTTCGGCTGTGATTAGGTCAACTTTACCAATTTCGTGAAGATATTTGTCAAGTGATTGCGACTCACGGTTGGTAATTGATTGGGTTATTTTGAGTTGTCTCATTTATTTATAAACCTCGATTCTTTGATTTTTAATTGAACGTGCAAAGGTACGAAAAGTTTTTGCTATATTTTAGTATAAAAAAAACATTCTATATTATGCATAATCAGCAATTAATTGCATGATTTTTGTGGTGCATTATAACTCATCCAGTTTAAATGTTTCCTTTAAACGGATGCCCCTTTCTGTTTGCTGTAAGGTACAGCATTCGTTAACAGGATCATGCTCCAGGAACAAAATATAGTTTTTATTAAGCGCTTCGGTTAAAAACACCTTTTTTTCAGTTAATGTTTGTAAGGGAAACATATCATAAGCCATTACGTAGGGGAGTGGCAAGTGCCCCACAGATGGCAGCAGATCGGCCATGTATAGTATTTGTTTTCCTTTGTAATCTATTAACGGCAGCATCATCGATTCCGTATGGCCATGTACAAAGCGTACGCTTATTTGCTCCGTAAATTTTACATTGTCGTGAACTTCAACAAACTTTAATTGGCCACTTTCTTGTATGGGCAGTATATTCTCTTTTAAAAACGAGGCTTTTTCGCGGTCGTTAGGGTTTACCGCCCAGTCCCAATGTTTTTCGTTACTCCAATAGGTAGCGTTTTTAAAAGCTGTCTCCAGTTTTTCGCCATTCCGTATAACGGCCCCGCCAACGTGATCAAAATGGAGGTGGGTTAAAAATACATCGGTAATATCATCCCTGTGAAAGCCATGCGCGGCCAATGAGCTATCTAAACTGGCATCTCCATGCAAATAATAATGACTAAAAAACTTTTCGTCCTGCTTATTGCCTATGCCCGTATCAATTAATATCAGCCGCTTTCCGTCCTCAATCAATAAACAGCGCATGGCCCAGGTGCATAAATTATTCTCATCGGCAGGGTTGGTTTTGTTCCATATCAGTTTAGGCACCACGCCAAACATGGCACCGCCGTCTAATTTGAAAAAACCGGTATCGATAGTGTATAGGTTCATACCCCCTAACCCCCTGAAGGGGGAACAATTAGTAAATAATTAAACAATAGACATACCCTTACTCCCCCTGTAGGGGGCTGGGGGGCTACAAATGTATGCATTCCCCATACGCGTCGGCAGCAGCTTCCATAACGGCTTCGCTCATAGTAGGATGAGGGTGTACCGATTTGATGATCTCGTGCCCGGTAGCTTCCAGTTTGCGGGCTGTAACTACTTCGGCTATCATTTCGGTAACGTTATAGCCCAGCATGTGCGCTCCTAAAAACTCGCCGTATTTGGCATCAAATATTACTTTTACAAAGCCATCCTTGGCCCCGGCTGCGCTGGCCTTGCCTGACGCGGAGAATGGAAACTTGCCCACTTTAATTTCATACCCGGCCTCTTTAGCGGTTTTTTCGGTATAGCCAACAGAGGCTACCTCAGGCATACAGTAGGTACAACCGGGAATATTATTATAATCTAATGGCTCAGGATTTAGCCCCGCAATTTTTTCAACACAGATTATACCTTCGGCAGACGCAACATGGGCCAATGCCTGGCCCTTAACAATATCGCCTATGGCATATACGCCTTCAACATTGGTTCGGTAAAAATCATCAACCAACACTTTGCCTTTATCGGTTTTAATACCGTTTTCTTCCAGGCCGATGCCTTCAATATTGGTTGAAATGCCTACAGCTGATAAAACAATTTCAGCTTCCAGCACTTCAGTTCCGGCAGCGGTTTTTACAGTTGCTTTACAGTTTTCACCGGACGAGTCGACCGATTCAACATTTGCGCCCGTCATGATGTTGATGCCTTGTTTTTTAAGGATGCGCGCCAGTTGTTTTGAAATTTCTTCGTCCTCAAGCGGAACGATGTTATCAAGGTATTCAACAACGGTAACCTGTGTGCCAATTGAATTATAGAAATAAGCAAACTCAATACCAATGGCTCCTGACCCAACAACGATCATTGATTTTGGCTGCTTTGGCAATATCATGGCCTCACGGTAACCAATTACTTTTTTATGGTCCTGTTTAATGTTAGGCAACTCGCGCGAGCGGCCGCCTGTAGCTAAAATAATGTTTTTAGCGGTAAACTCTTTTACACCATCGTTGTTTTTTACTTCAATAACACTCTTTCCCTTTAGTTTTCCGAAACCCGTTATTACATCTATCTTATTTTTCTTCATTAAAAACTGAACGCCTTTGCTCATACCGTCGGCAACGCCGCGACTTCTTTTTATAACGCTTTCAAAATCAACCTCGCCGCCGTTTACTTTTATACCATAGTCGGCCGCATGGTTAAAGTATTCAAATACCTGCGCACTTTTTAACAATGCTTTGGTAGGTATACAGCCCCAGTTAAGGCAAATTCCGCCTAATGATTCTTTTTCAACTATCGCGGTTTTTAAACCTAACTGGGCAGCGCGTATGGCGGCTACATACCCTCCAGGGCCCGACCCGATAACAATTATATCGTAGTTCATAATTTTTATAATGTTAAAAATTCAAAGCTAAGTAAAAGGGCTGAAATGCGAAAACCGCATTTATGGAATAACATCATTTGAGTATCACAATGCCTACTAAAACTATGGGTTAATAGAATGTAAATGAACTATAAAAATTGTGAGTATTACATTTATAAGTAGTTATTTTTTTGTATTTAAAGGCTTATATGATTAAATGTTGATAAAAACATAATAATTATTGGCAATTGTTAACACTAAATTAATACAACTAATGTAATGGCAGATTATATTTGTTGTAATTAATTGATTCATTTATTCACATAAAAAACAAAAAGTATGAGGAAGTTTCTACTCTCTTTATTCATTTGCCTTATTGCCGCGTATTTTGGTTTTGCGCAAATGGCGAATGCCCAAACACAAATTACAGGCAAACTGCTTGACGCACAAACAAAAGAGGCACTTATTGGTGCTACTGCTTTGGTAAAAGGAACAACTGTTGCAACAGCAGCGTCTCTTGACGGTTCTTTTAAGATTTCTGCGCCGGCGGGTAGTACTTTGGTATTTTCCTATATCGGCTATGTGTCAAAAGAGGTTAAGGTAACCGGAAAAGATCTCGGAACAATTTTACTTGATCCTTCATCAGGTTCAATTGGAGAAGTTTTTGTAAACGCCAACGCTTTGGCTATTGACAGGCAAACTCCAATAGCCGTATCAACCGTTGGTGCCAAATTCATTGAAGAAAAAGGTGCCGGAGCTGAGTTTCCGGAGCTTTTAAAAGCTACACCGGGTGTAACTGTATCAAGAGCGGGTGGCGGTTATGGCGATTCGCGTATAGCAATACGTGGCTTTAATAGTAATAACCTTGCCTTGTTAATAAACGGATTACCCGTTCAGGACCCGGAAGCAGGCAAAATTTACTGGAATGACTGGGCCGGCCTGGCTGATGTTACTACTTCAATGCAGGTACAACGCGGCTTAAGTGCATCGCGTGTGGCCGTACCATCATTGGGTGGTACTATCAACATCAGTACAAAAAGCCTGGAAAGCCAGGAAGGTGGTACAGTAGCACAATCTATCGGTAGTTATGGTGCTTCAAAAACCGCTATTTCTTATGCTACCGGTTTAACTCCAAGCGGTTGGGCTACTTCATTCTTGTTATCAAGAAGTACTGGCGATGGTAATGCTGAAGGTTTATACTATACCGGTTATAGCTATTTTGCCAACGTTTCAAAGGTTTTGAGTAAAGATCAAACCTTGTCTATAAACTTTATGGGCGCTTCTCAAAGCCACGGTCAGCGCTATACTTATCAAACTATAAATACTTACCGTGCGGCACCACAAGGCGAACAACGCTTTAACTCTGACTGGGGTATTTTGAATGGTAAAACTTATAGTGCAGAAATAAACCGTTATAACAAACCATTATTGTCTATTAACCATGATTGGAAAATCGATGCAAATACATCTTTATCAACCGTATTATATGGTTCATACGGTACAGGCGCAGCCGTTTATTTAACAGGTGCTCAAGCTGGTCTCAATCCGGGTGGTAGTGCTCCAAGATTGGGCGATTTTTATTCGCCTATTGACTTCAATGCTATTGTTAATACAAATAAGGCCAGCGCAGACGGAAGCACGGCAACTTATATTAACCAGGCTCAAAATAATCATAAACAATATGGTTTGATCAGTACCTTTAAAAAACACATCACTAATATTGATTTATTGGCTGGTATTGATCTAAGAGGTTACAACAGGCAAAACTATTATGTACTCAACAACTTATTAGGCGGGCAATATTGGGTTGATAACTCTGATGTAAATAATCCAAACAGACATACAGTAGCAGGAGACAAGATCAACCAGAATTATAACTATGACATTTTTTCTGAAGGTGTTTTTGCCCAGGCAGAATATGTTAAAGATGCCTGGTCTGCTTTCATAACCGTAGGTGGTAATAATACCAGCAACAGAAAAACAGACTTTTTTGATTATCTGAATTCAAACCCTTCACGCCAGTCGCCATGGGTTAATTTTATTGGTTTCCAGGTAAAAGGTGGTGCTAACTTTAACATTGATGAGCAGAATAATATTTTCGCTAACATCGGTACAGTAGAAAAACCACCGTTGGTTGCTACTATTTTCCCTAATGCTAAAACAACCGGCATAAATGATACCAAAACACTTGAAAAACTATTTAGCTATGAGTTAGGTTATGGTTTTAAAAGCGCTATGTTCAGTACAAACATAAACCTGTACCGTTCTCAGTATAATGACAGGGCGAAACTTATTGCAGGTCCCGCAAATCAGGACGGTTCAATTCCTTATGGTAATATAAACGGTATAAACGAATTGCACCAGGGTATAGAGGTTGACGCTAAATTTCGTCCGGTTAAAACAGTAACTTTAAGTGGTATGTTATCTATTGGCGATTACCATTATACTTCCAATTCAGGTTCAGGCCTGGTTAGCAGTGATAAACCGGGCGCAACTCCAACAACTATTAATTCATTACCGTTAAAAGGTTTGGTAATAGGCGACTTTGGTGGCACAGCCGCTTCAAATGCTCAAACAAGTGCGGCTTTAGGTTTAGATGTAGATGTATTGCCGCAAGTAAGAATTGGCGGTAACTGGAACTATTACACCCGATTCTTTGCATCATATGATATGAGCCTTCTAACCAACACAGGCTTTGGAACCACTCCATATCAGCCGGTTCTATTACCAAGCTATTCAACAATTGATCTGGATCTTGTTTACAGATTTAAATTT
>CAISKH010000681.1 GCA_903885865.1 uncultured Mucilaginibacter sp. | reverse complement strand
TGCCTCGGTGATAGCCCGTGGGATAGCCCCCGCAGTTCTCTCCACCTTAAAATTAATGTTAACCGCATCAGGGTTTAGTAATTTGCATTTATCGGCATTGGCCGAATAGCCCAGCAAACTCTGGGTAATACTTTTTAGCAATCTTTCCCGCGTCTCTTTCGACATGGCCGATATATTGACCGTTTTAAGCATAATGCTATTTGTCTTTAATACCACATTCAATACAACAGGCGCAGTCCCAATGGCAACCTGTTCGGTATACAAATTAAACCCCAGCATTTTAACATCAAGCTCATAAGTGCCTGGCTGTAACCTGTCTAATATAAATTTGCCTTCGTTATTTGCCGAAGTGGCCTTTTGTGTATTGGCGATAAATACCGTGGTACCCGGCAGCGTTTCGCCTTTTTCATCAGTCACTGTACCGGTTATGGAATAGGTTCCCTGAGCGGTTTCTGCAATAACGACGGCCTTTTGTGCGGGTTTCGGATCGAAAAAATACTCCAGCGGGGTCAGGTTTGCCATTTTCCCCCTGGCCCAGTACCCCGTAGTCAGAAAGTTTTTTGTAGGCAATACCCGGCCATCGGTGTCAATCCTGATGCTGTCAGCAAGCGGATAGATGGTTGATATTTGTTTATCCGGAAAATTTAAAGGTGCCGAAACAGGTTTCTGCGTATAAACAATACATAATGCCGACCCGATGCTGTCGTTACTATGTGTGAGCAATAGTTTGCTTTTATTTTCAGTTATAAATACTGAATTAATATTCAGTGGTTCTGTCTTAGGCAGACTGAAAACTTCACCCGAAGTTGGTTTGACCGCAGAACGATAAACATAGTAACCTTCGGCCTCAGCCGTATTATTTGCCACCGCCCTGAAAAAATGCCTGCCCGAACCCAAATAAGCTATTTTCCGGTTATTTTCCCATTGCCGTTGTTGTACCCAGCCACCCTTCAACTCTTCAAAATAGGGATAACCCACATTAACAGCAATTTTATTTTTCCAGTCTATGTTAAATTCAGTTAGCAGGTATTTAATGGTATATCCCAATGCATTGTTTTCAACTATTACCAGGTCGCTCGCACTTGCTGTCAGTACATTTGTTTCTTTATTGAATTGAAAACTAAGCACTTCGGGGTTCAGTATCTTACATTGTGTGGCATTAGGGGAGCTGCCTATAAAATTTTGAACAAACTGCGCCATGTAATTTCTCCGGTCAGGGTCGTAGCCTGTTATGGTAACGGTATTCAGCAGGGTAATACCCGGTGTTAACTTAACCGTAATATCAATTGGTTTTTCACCGATGCTAAAGGTTTGAACATGGGAGTTAAACCCCAGCATGTTTACCGCCAACTCATAGGTGCCCGGCTGCAACCCTTGTAAAATAAATTTACCTTCGCTATTTGCGGTAGTAGCCTTTTGCGTATTGGCAATAAATACTGTAGCGCCGGGCAGTGTTGCGCCTTTTTCATCGGTTACTGTACCGGTTATTGAATAAGTTCCCTGTGCCTTTGCGGCGAGGGTGGTAAAGAGGAATAAGATTAGGATAAGGTTTTTCATAATATTGCTTTGAGTTCTGCCCTTTGCAATAAATACTATTTATTTAAAAATTCGGGGGGATGTGTATCAGTTATTTTTTTGCTAAAGTATATTCACCCCAAAAATCAGTGGGGTAGGCCATGGTCATATTTTCAGGTGTTGCTAATCCTATCCCATAATTAACCCCGTCCGCTCCGGTATAAGTTAATATATCATTATACCCGTCTCTTTCAATTACTCGAATATTTCCTTTGTTCGGCCCATTAACCCTAATATTATAGCTAAATTTTGTTTGTTGAGCTACGGTAAGCCCTATCTGTTTTAAGGGCACAGACAATTCATACGTATAATATATTTTATTATCAAAAAGCGCCATTGCTTTGATTCCTTCTGTATTATATATAGAAATTACACTGTCAGTAATTGATTTTACGCCCTCAACTCCTATCAATTTTAGCTTATCATTTAATTGTTGATTATGCGCATTCAGGAAAGAATCTGCTTGCATCTTGTTCTTTAGTGTATCCTTTGTTGACTTTGGTTTATTGTCTAATATTACATAAACCGGGGGATTTTTTTTATCATACTTGGGGAAGGTAATGGCCAGGCCATTTTTATCCTTCTTGTTATCGGAAGGGGTAATGGTAAAAGTGATCCCGCCCATTATTATTTTGGTAATATTTTGCGGATTCGTTGCCTGTATTGTTAAATAAAGTTTATCATCATCGTTAGCTATGGTATAAAAAACACCGGTAGCCTTATTATAAGCCTGGAATTTATCATCCCACTCCGTTGCCTTGCCATCAATTTTTAGGTTAGCCGGGACACGCAGGCTGGTTTGCTGCACATTGGGGAGTTTCTGTGCATTAGCAATAACAGCAAAGGCAAAAAACAAAGCCAGCAAAACGAGTTTAGCGGTAATTATTTTCATTATCAGGGAAGATCAGGCTTATAAACAACTATAAAATTAGTTTTTATAGTTCGCATTACCAAACCTATTTAACTTTTTTATTTTAATTTTGTCCCCATATCTTTTAATTCACTACTCACTACTCACCAAATGATCCAACTCCTCACCCCCGCGCACTGGAAAGATTACGAGTTGATAGACTGCGGCGATTTTGAAAAACTGGAACGCTTTGGCAATGTAATATTGATACGCCCCGAACCCCAGGCCGTATGGGGCAAGGTTTTACCGCAGGCGGAATGGCAGCGTTTGCATCATATTAAATTTAAGGGCCGCTCGGCTACCTCAGGCGAATGGGTAAAGAAAAATCCGGCCACACCCGACCGCTGGCATATTGAATATAAAAACCCCGAAGCAGCTATAAAATTCAGGCTTGCATTAACTTCGTTCAAGCACGTAGGCATTTTCCCCGAGCAAGCGGTTAACTGGGACTATATCTCGCAAAACATTAAACAATTTAAAACACCCGAACCCAAAGTTTTGAACCTGTTTGCCTATACCGGCGGCGCTTCGCTCATAGCCCGCGCGGCAGGGGCCGATACGACGCATGTCGACTCCATTAAACAGGTGGTTACCTGGGGCAACGAGAACCAGGAGCTATCGGGCCTGAAAGATATACGATGGGTTGTTGAAGATGCCCTGAAATTTGTAAAACGCGAGCTAAAGCGGGGTAAAAAATATAATGGCATCATACTCGATCCGCCGGCTTATGGCCATGGGCCAAACGGCGAGAAATGGAAACTCGAAGACCATATTAACGAAATGATGCATGATGTAACCGGTTTGCTTGACCCCGATGAGCATTTTTTTATATTAAACACCTACTCGCTCGGGTTTTCAGCAGTTATTGTAGAAAACCTCATCAAAGGCTCGTACCCAGCAGCCCGGAACCTGGAAATAGGCGAGCTTTACCTGCAGGCCACCTCGGGCGTAAAACTGCCGCTGGGGGTGTTTGGAAAGTTTTATAAACACAAATAATAGTTTTGTTGATAATTATACAATTGCCGCTCAGTTAAAAGATGTTATTTTGCAATTCTTTGTAAAACCATTCAATTAATTATTAAATAAGCCGGAGCTTCAAAATTTATTTAGCACAAAAACCATCTATAAATGAAAAACATATTTCTTTCCACTGTATTATTGCTGTCGTCATTGGGCCTTTTTTCAAATTGCAGCCAAAGCAAGGGCGATAAACAGGAAACCAAGCCAAGCGCACCTGCCGCCCAGGTGGCCGCTAAAACGGCAGACACGATCCCTAACCCAACCGTAGTATACCCGCCGCTCGACAAGAAATTGTATGATTCATTAATGAAACGTTTGGCACATGGCGATACTACCGGCAAATGGCCGGTAAAAAATGCCCCGTACCCGTTACCAGGCGCTATTTTGCCATTTAAACGTGTGGTTGCTTTTTACGGCAACCTGTACGCGAAAAAAATGGGCATTTTAGGCGAATTGCCGCCTAACGAAATGTTAGCCAAATTAAGGGGCGAGGTAAAGAACTGGCAAAGGGCCGACCCGCAAACCCCGGTACAGCCTGCCCTGCATTATATTGCCGTAGTGGCCAGTGGCGACGCCGGGAAAGATAAAAAATACCGCCACCGGATGCCGTTCAAGCAAATTGATACCGTTTTAGGATTGGCCAAGAAAGCTCATGCTATTGTGTTTTTAGATGTGCAGGTGGCATTAAGCAATATTAAAACAGAATTGCCGCTGTTAGAGAAATATTTAATAATGCCGCAGGTGCATTTTGGTATGGACCCTGAATTTTCCATGAAGGATGGCAGCCTGCCTGGCAGAAAGATAGGCACTTATGACGCGGCTGATATTAATTATGTATCAGGCTATTTAGCTGGTTTGGTTAAGAAATATAACCTGCCGCCAAAAATTTTAATAGTGCACCGTTTCACCGCGAAAATGGTAACGAATTATAAAAACATAAAGCTTCACCCCGAAATTCAGTTGGTGATGGATATGGACGGATGGGGCGAACCCGACCTGAAAGAAGGTACCTGGCGCTATTTTATTCATAACGAGCCTGTACAGTTCACCGGGTTTAAATTATTCTACAAAAACGATCTGAAAAAGGCCCCGCACCATATGCTTACGCCCGAAGAAGTTTTAAAGAAGAAGCCGAACCCTATTTATATACAGTACCAGTAAGCAGTCTCTTTCAATTTAAATTAAAGCAGAAAAGCCTCTGAGTACTCAGAGGCTTTTTCTGCTTTAATCACGCTGTCATCCTGAGCAATAGCGAAGGATCCTATAAAATTGATAGTGACGTATTACTTATCGCGCGTATAAGATCCTTCGCTATCGCTCAGGATGACAAGGTTTGTTATTTACTCACCAACACCACCTTCGCTCCCCGCAACCCCTTACTGCTGGCGGTAAAAGTAATATTACCCGCTTTTTCTTTGGTTTGTACAATAGCAAGCGCCAGGCCGTGAAAGGCTTTGCGATAGTTAACTTTAAAAGGCTCGTGGCTAATGGGGTCACCGTTATCAACCCCGGCAATAAATGCTTCGCCGTTAATTTTAAAGTTGACCAGGTTCTCCGCGTTGGGCACAACATTGCCATCCTTGTCAACTATTTTTACGGTGATAAAGGATAGATCACTGCCATCGGCTTTAATACTTTTCCTGTCGGCCGATAGCTCAATTTTTGCAGGGGCTCCGGCGGTATGTATTTCTTTAATTAATACTATTTTACCATTTTTTCGCGATACCGCTTTCAGTGTACCCGGCTCATATTTTAACCGCCACATTACGTGCAGATCATCGCCGGTTTTCTTTTTAACGCCCATTGATCTTCCGTTCAGGAAAAGTTCCACCTCATCCGCGTTATTATAGTAGGCCCATATATCAACGGTTTTGCCGGGTTCCCAGTTCCAGTGCGGGAAAATGTGCAGCACCGTTTTATTGGTCCATTCGCTTTGGTACATATAATAGGCATCTTTCGGGAACCCAGCCAGGTCGACAATACCAAAATACGAGCTTCGCGCGGGCCATGAATAAGGGGTGGGTTCGCCAAGGTAATCAAACCCAGTCCAAATAAACATACCCGATAAAAAATCATATTTCTTGATGATCTTCCAAGTTTCTTCGTGTGTTGACCCCCATGTTACCGATACATTATCATAGGCCGATACGGTAAAATCGGCATTCATTTTGTCTTTATCCTTTCCATACAGCGGCCACCTGCGTATGCTATCCGAAGGCATATCATAATACCCGCGCGTTTCTATGGCCGATGTGGTTTCGGTAGCGATAAATTTTTTGCCGGGGTAACGGTCATGAAACGATGGAAAATCCTTTATGCTATAATTATATCCAACCAAGTCAAGCGCGCCCGATTGTATAATTTTATTACGTGTACTCGGGTCGTTATTGGCAGTGGTAATGGGCCGGGTTTTATCAAGGCTGTGGATGATTGCTGCCAGTTCCGGGGCAATGTGCAGGGCGCTGGTATCGCGTTGTTGGGGTATCTCGTTGCCAATGCTCCAAATCATTACACTGGGGTGGTTGCGGTCGCGCAGTATTTGGGCCTCCAGGTCCTGTTTATGCCATTCTTTAAAAAAAAGGTGGTAATCGTATGGTTTTTTGCCCTGTT